>JAWWCG010000410.1:0-4077 GCA_033720555.1 Kiloniellales bacterium
CAACGTCGAGGAGGTGGCGCGCCGCGTGATCGGGCGCGAGACGATCGATTACGTGGCCAACGTCAACAAGTACTATATCGCCTACAAGCTTGCCGCCGCCGCGGAGGAAGAGCGCCAGCGCGCCCGCGACACCGTCAAGACGGCGGGCGACTAGGCCGGGGGTGCCGGGCCGAGGGCGCCGGGTCGGCGATCGCCGTCATCCCCCGAACGCCCGTGCCCCGAACGCCCGCGCCCCGAGTGCCCGCGCACCGACTACCCGCCTTGGCGTCACGAACCGACGTCGCTGCGCGCGTCGTTGTAGGCGTCCTGCAGCTTCTGTACCGCGTCGCCGAATTCCTGCTTCACGTTGTCCCAGCTATCGGCGGTCGCATCGCCCATCTGATCGAGCTTGGATTGCGCGTTGTCGCGCAGCTCGCCGAGCTGGGACTTGGTCTGCTCCCAGCCCTCGGACATCTCGGCCGAGTCCTTGCTGGCCTCGGCTTCGAGTTGCTCCATCTGGGCGTCGAAGCGGTCCATGGCGGCCTGACTCTCGGTGATCGTCTTGTCCTTCTGCTCGACCGAGAACTCCTTCACGGAGTTCCACGACTCCGTCAGCCAATTCTCGTCCGACGCCGCGCCGGCGACGGGTATCTGGGACACGCCGGAGAGAATCAGGGCACTCATCGCAAGGGGCAGGGCAAAGCGTCTCATCACGTTCTCCTAAGGTCGTTGAAGCCTGTATATAGCGAAACGACGCTCCGGACGGAACGCCGCGCTCCTGGTCATCGACAGGCCGTCCGCTCGTCGCCCGCCGCTTCGTGGCCGAGCCCCGGCGAACGGCCGGTTGATCCGCGGGGATATTAACGCAAGATCCCCGCGAAGGTTCCCGAGTGGCGCCCGAGCGGCGCCCGAGTGGCGCCCGAGTGGCGCCCGGGGGGCGAAAACCGCGGCCGGTGTGATCGCGGTCACAGGGGCGACAAGGCGGCGAAGCGGCGAAGCCCTGGTCTTGTTGCAGTGCCGCATGATACCTATCTCCGATGGACGTTCGTGGCGCGCAAAGCGCCACTTCAGGTTGCGCTTCGCTTCCGCGACGCGCGCGAATCCTGCCGATGTTTGCGATGCCCGCCGCGTGGCGGCGAGGGGCTGGGGAAGGAACAGGCCTTGTCGGAGGGCCCGATCGAGGAGGACGCGATATCGCGCCGCGCCGGGGGCGCCCGGGCGTGGGCGGCACTCCTCTTGGGGGCCGGCCTGCTGCTGGCCGGCTGCGATCAGGACCAAGGCCAGTCCGGCGCGCCGGCCGAGGCGCCGCCGCCCGAAGTGACCGTCGCCAAGCCGGTGGTGAAAGAGATCGTCGAGGACGACGAGTTCGTCGGCCGCTTCGCCGCGGTCAGCGAGGTCGAGGTCCGCGCCCGGGTCAGCGGATATCTGGAGGCCATCCTGTTCGAGGACGGGGAGATCGTGAAGGCCGGCGATCCGCTGTTCACCATCGACCCGCGGCCCTTCGTCACCGCCCTCAACCAGGCCCAGGCGGAGATCGACAGCGCCACGGCGGAAGTGAGCTTCACCCGCAGCGAGCTGACGCGCGCCGAGCAGCTCATCACCCGCGGCAACATATCCCAACAAGCCTTGGACGAGCGCCGCCAAGCCCACCATGCCGCCCAGGCGCGGCTGGCGGCGGGCGAGGCGGCGCTGGAGCGCGCGCGCCTCGACCTCGAGTACACCCAGATCCGCGCACCGCTCGCCGGCCGGATCGACCGCAACTACATCTCCGAGGGCAACCTGGTGGAAGCGAGCGAGACGGTCCTGACCAACATCGTCAGCACCGATCCGATCTACTTCTACTTCGACATCGACGAGCGCTCCTTTCTCGCCTACGCCAGCGACGCTCGCGAGCGCGGCGCCGACTTGCATAGCGGCGAGGGCGGTCTGCCGGTCACGGTTCGCGTGGCCGACGAGCGCTATCCGCCCTTCGACGGCCGGCTCGACTTTTCCGAGAACCGGATCGATCCGGACAGCGGCACCATGCGGCTGCGCGCCGTCATCCCCAATCCGGACCTGGTGCTGCAACCCGGGCTGTTCGGACGGATCAACATTCCCGGCTCGCTGCCCTACGAAGGGATCCTGATCCCGGACGAGGCGATCGCCAGCGATCAGAACCGGCGCATCGTCTACCTGGTCGACGATCAGGGGCGGGTCTCCGCCAAGGAGGTGCGCCCCGGCCCGAGCATCGACGGCTACCGCGTGATCCGCGACGGGCTCACGGGCGAGGAGACGATCGTGGTCAAGGGTCTGCTGCGGGTGCGCCCCGGCGTGACGGTCGAGCCCCAGTTGATCGAGCTTCCGCCCCGCGGCGCGTAGGGGCCGACCCCATGGGCTTCTCCCACTTCTTCGTCGAGCGGCCGATCTTCGCCACGGTCATGTCCTTGGTCCTGGTGATCACCGGCGGCATATCCTTCCTGCAGTTGCCGGTCTCCCAGTACCCGGAGATCGCGCCGCCGACCGTGGTCGTCAACGCGTCCTATCCCGGCGCCAACGCCGAGACCGTCGCCAAGATCGTCGTCGCCCCTCTGGAGCAGGAGATCAACGGCGTCGAGGGCATGATTTACATGTCCTCCTATTCGACCAGCGACGGCAGCGCGCAGATCACCGTCACCTTCGCGCTCGGGACCGATCTCGATCAGGCGCAGGTTCAGGTGCAGAACCGGGTCACGGCCGCCGAGCCGAGGTTGCCCGAGGAGGTGCGCCGGCAGGGCGTCACCACGCAGAAGTCCTCGCCCGACCTGATGATGGTCGTGCACATGCTGGCGCCGGACGACGCCTACGATCAGCTCTACGTTTCCAACTACGCCCGCACCCGGGTGCGCGAGGAGCTGGTCCGGCTGCGCGGCGTCGGCGACGTGATGCTGTTCGGCGAGCGGGAATTCTCCATCCGCGTCTGGCTCGACCCGGACAAGCTCGCGGCCTATGGCCTGACCGCCGGCGACGTGGTCGAGGCGCTGCGCGAGCAGAACGTGCAGGTGGCGGGCGGCGCGCTCGGCGCGCCGCCCGCGCCCGAGGGCACGCCGTTCCAGGTGACCGTCTCGACCCAGGGCCGCCTCGACGACCCGCGCGAGTTTCGCCGCATCATCGTGAAGTCGACCGAAGACGGGCGGATCGTCAGGGTGTGGGACGTGGCGCGGGTCGAGCTGGGCGCCCGCGACTACGTGCGCAACAGCTACCTGAACGGCAAGCCGGCGGTGGCGCTCGGCATCTTTCAGCGCCCGGGCTCCAACGCCTTGGAGACCGCCGGCGAGATCCAGACCATCATGGCGCGGCTGGCCGAGGACTTCCCGCCGGGCCTCGACTATCAGATCATCTACAATCCGACCGAATTCATCTCCGAATCGATCGAAGCGGTCTACACGACGCTGTTCGAGGCGCTGCTGCTGGTCGTCCTGGTGGTGGTCATATTCCTCCAGTCCTGGCGCTCCGCCCTGATCCCCATCGCCGCCATTCCCGTCTCGCTGATCGGCACCTTCGTCGCCCTGGTGGCCATGGGCTTTTCGCTAAACATGCTCACCTTGTTCGGGCTGGTGCTGGCGATCGGCATCGTGGTCGACGACGCGATCCTGGTGGTCGAGAACGTGGAGCGCAACATTCGCTCGGGCCTGTCGCCGCGCGAGGCCGCCCACCGCACCATGGACGAGGTGGGCGCGGCGATCCTGGCGACCTCCCTGGTGCTGCTCGCGGTCTTCGTGCCGGTCGCCTTCGTGCCGGGCATCACCGGGCAGTTCTATCGCCAGTTCGCCGTGGTCATCACGGCCTCCACGGTGATCTCGACGTTCAATTCCCTGACGCTCTCGCCGGCGCTCGCGGCCCTGCTGCTGAAGCCGCACGACGCGCCGCGGCCGAGGTTCTTCGCGGCCCGCGCCGTCGCGTGGGCGGGCGACCGCTTCAACGCGGGCTTCCAGCGGGTGAGCGGCGGCTACGCGGCCGGCGTGCGCGCCCTGGTCGGGCGAAAGTTCACGCGGCTCGCCATGCTGCTGGTCTTCGCCGGCTTGCTCTACGCCACCAACCTCGCGTTCGAGACGGTGCCGCGCGGCTTCATTCCGGAGCAGG
>JAWWCG010000411.1:0-4072 GCA_033720555.1 Kiloniellales bacterium
GAGGCGCGGCCCATCGCCACGCTCTCGATCGAGGCCCAGGAGCGCCACGAGCGCATGGAGCGCACCCACCGCGACGACTAGCCGATCGCGTCAAGCGCCCGGCGCCCGGTCGCCGGCCCTTCTTGTCCGCCTGTCGCGAGCGCCGCGCGGCGGGCTTTTTTTTGCCCGCGACGCCGTTCCCGGGAGCGCGGGAGGCCGCGCCCAGCGGGCGGGCGAGCTTTTCGCGCGGAAGGTCCCTCGCGGACCATCTTTTCGATTGCCACCGCCGCGAACAGGCGCGAAGAATTCGTGGCAAATCAGTACACTAGGAAGGTCCGTCCCATGCCCATTCAAAGCTTCGCGTCGCCGTCCGACATCAGCCGCGCCCGCCAGCACGGCGCCATGGAATTCAGCGAGCCGCCGGTCGATCTCGACCGGGTCCGCTTGTACCGTCTCGGCCGCCTTCGCGAGCAGTTGAAGACGCAGGACTGCGCCGGCCTCCTCCTGTTCGACCAGATCAACACCCGCTACGCCTGCGACGCCACCAACATGCAGATCTGGTGCTCCCACTACGAGACGCGCTGTCTCTTCGTCGCCACGGACGGACCCACGGTGCTGTTCGACTACGCCTATCTGCCGCACCTGGCCGAGGGGCTGGTCACGGTCGACGAATACCGCAAGATCCCGAGCTTCTACTATTTCGCCGCCGGGCCCCACTGCGAGGAGCGCGCCCGTCAGTTCGCCGATCAGATCGCCGACCTCATGGCCAAGCACGGCGGCGGCAACAAGCGCCTGGCGATCGACCGGCTGTCGCATGTCGGCACCGACGCGATCCGCGAGCGCGGCATCGAGGTGGTGGACGGCGAGGCGGTCGCGGAACAGGCGCGCGCCATCAAGTCGCCCGAGGAGCTCGCGCTGATGCGCAAGGCGATCGAGGTCTGCGAGACCGCCATGGCGGACATGCGCGCCGCCCTGCGGCCCGGGATCACGGAAAACGCCCTCTGGGCCAAGCTGCACGAGACCAACATCCGCCTCGGCGGCGAGTGGATCGAGACGCGGCTGCTGTCCTCGGGGCCGCGCACCAACCCGTGGTTCCGCGAATGCTCCATGCGGCCGATCGAGGCGGGCGACCTGGTCAGCTTCGACACCGACCTGATCGGCCCCTACGGCTATTGCGCCGACATCTCCCGCGCCTGGGTCTGCGGCGACCGGCCGAGCGACGAGCAGCGCCGGCTCTACGCGCTCGCCTACGAGCAGATCCAGCACAACAAGTCGGTCCTCAAGGCCGGCAAGACCTTCCGCGAGGCCTCGGAGCAGGCCTGGCCGATCCCCGAGGCCTGCCGCTCGAACCGCTACAGCAGCCTCATGCACGGCGTCGGGCTGGCCGACGAGTACCCCTCGCTCAAGCATTGGGAGGACTTCCCCTCCAGGGGCTACGACGGCGTGCTGGAGGCCGGCATGACGCTCTGCGTCGAATCCTTCATCGGCGTCGAGGGCGGCCGGGAAGGCGTCAAGCTGGAGGAGCAGGTCCTGATCACCGAGGACGGCATCGAGCAGCTCTCCGCCTATCCGATGGAGGAGGACTGGCTCTAGCGCCGCGCGGCTCGCGGGCCTCGGCGGGCGCCCCGTCAAGGCCATGGCGATTCCTCGGCCGATCGGCTAGACCAGGGAGCCGACGATGGTTCGGCCGGCGGTTCCGCCCATGGTTCTTTCGGCGGTTCCGTCGGCGGTTCCGTCGATGGTCCTGAGGATCCGCGAGAGGATGGGCGCGCTGTGGGCGAGGCCGCGACGTCTAGCCAGGTCCGGGAGCTGATCCGCCGCGCGGTGGCCCTGCATCGCGACGGGCGCCTGGGCGACGCCGGGGCGCGCTACCGCCAGGCCCTGGCGAGCGACCCGGCGAACCCCGACGCCCTCAACCTGCTCGGCGTGCTGATCGCCCAGCGGGGCCGGCCGGCGGAGGCGGTCGCGCTGATCCGCGAGGCGATCGCCGCCAGGCCCGGCGTCGCCGACTACCACTGCAATCTCGGCCACGTCGAGCGGATGCGCGGCGAGGCCGCCGCCGCCGAGGCGGCCTACCGGGAGGCCCTGGGCTGCTCCTCCGGCGGTCCCTCCGGCGGTGCGGCGGCGCCGGCGCTCGGGGTCATGCTGACGGAGGCCGGCCGCCTGGACGAGGCGGTCGAGGTCTATCACGGCGCCCTCCGGGCCGAGCCCGAGCTGCCGGACCTGTGGTTCAACCTCTCCGCCGCGCTCAATCAGCAGGGCCGCCTGAGCGAGGCCGAGGAGGCCCTGCGGCGGGTCATCGCGCTGCGCCCGGACGACGTGGCGGCCTACGCCAACCTGGCCATGCTGATGCTGAAGTGCGCGCGCGTCGACGCGGCGGTCGAGGCCAGCAAGCGCGGCCTCGCGGTCGATCCCAAGTCGGCCCAGCTTCACTTCGGCCTGGGGCGCGCCCTCAAGCGCGCAGGCGATTTTCGTGCCGCCGCCGAGGCCTTCCGATCGGCGCTCGATTGCGATCCGAACCTGGCCGGGGCCCGCTCCAGCCTGATCCGGGTCCTGCGCCTGGCCGGCGATCTCGACGACGCCGTGGCCGCCGGTCGAGACGCCGCCTCCGCCGACGCGCCGTCGCTGGTCGACGCCGAGCTCGGCCTCGCCCTGGCCGGGCTCGGGCGTTTCGAAGAGGCGCTGGCCGCCTTCGAGCGGGGCGTCGCCAAGGATCCCCGCCAGGTCACCTGTCATGCCGAGATGGGCTGGCTGCTGCGGCGCCTGGGGCGCGAGGCGGAGGCCCGGCGCGTGCTCGATTTCGACCGCTTGGCGGCGTGCGAGCCGGTCGCCGGGGTGCCGGGCTACGCGAGTGTCGAGCGCTTCAACCGAGAGCTGGCGGCCTATATCCTGGCGCGCCCCGACCTGGTCGAGGATCTCCCCGAGACCGCGACCCAAGGCGGCGGCCAGACCTCGACCCTGTTCTCCGACCCGGCGCCCTTGCCGCAGGCCCTCAAGGGCGTGATCGAGCGGGCCTGCCGCGGCTACGTCGAACGCCACCGCGGCGCCGGCGGCCCGGCCTTTTTCGAGGCGCCGCCGAGCCGGTGGTTCCTGAACTCGAACGCGGTCGTGCTGCGCTCCGGCGGCTACCAGGACGCCCACATGCACCCCGCCGGCTACGTGTCCGGGGTCTATTACGTCCAGGTCCCCGAGGAGGTGGCGGGCGGCGGCGGCGAGGCGGGCTGCCTCTACTTCACCGACAAGGAACGCTCCGCCGCCGAGGCCCAGGCCCACGCGCTGCGCGTGATCCGTCCGGAGGCCGGGCTGATGCTTCTGTTCCCCTCCTATTTCTGGCACGGCGTGATGCCGTTCGAGGGCGCGCGCGAGCGCATTTGCGTCGCCTTCGATGTCATCCCGGCTTCGAGCTAGGGCATTTTCCACTCACGTGGAATCGCACCAGCCCGCACCCCCGCCCGGCCACCCCTAACATACGATGGCATGGGTGGCCGGGCGGGGGTGCGGGCCGGTTCCGTGAGAACGGAAAACTCTCTAGCGGGGCCGGGCGAGGCGGGCGCCGTGCGACCGTTGGCCCGGGGGGTCACTCGACCAAGGCGACGTCCGAGGCGATCAGGCGGTAGGCCTGGGCGCCGCCGCGCGCCACCGTGCCGCTGATGCGGGCCCGGACCGAGCCGACCAGGCCGGCCCCGGCGATGGCGTCGCGCAGCTTTCGGTGCTGGTCGCGGTCGAGCCCGTCGACCTCGACCACCAGCGTCCGGACCCCGGACTCCGATTGCAGGCGGTAGTGCTGCAGCAGGCGCAAGAGGGAGCCGGTCACCACCACGCGACGCGTGTCGAAGCGGCCGGGGTCGGCGACCAGGCTATCCACGTCGATGCGTTGCGGCGGGGCGCTCGACGCCGGCGCCTCGGTTGTTCCGGTTGCCGCAGTCCTGTCGGTCGGCTCGGTTGCCCCAGTCGCTCCGGCGGCGGCGGTCGGCTCGGGCTGGGCTGCTGGGGCCGCCGGGGCCGGCTCCCGGCGCGGCGGCGCGTTCTCGGCGGTCGCAGTCGTCGCAGTCGTCGCTGTGGTCGCGGTGGTCGCGGCGTCGGCCGCCGCGAA
>JAWWCG010000412.1:0-4069 GCA_033720555.1 Kiloniellales bacterium
ATCGACGCCGACGGGCGCCGGGTGCTGGCGCCCAGCATCTACAGCCAGATGGTGTGGGAGCAGCGCCAGAGCCGCGCCAAGCAGGGCCTGCCGCCGATCGACTGGGTGGTGATGCGCAATCGCCTGTCCCACATCAACGCCCGCAACAAGCGCGACGTCGGTCAGTTGCTGGAGCAGCTGGCCCGGCGCATCGGCTTTCGCCTGGCGCCCGGCTTCGGCGAGCGGGTGATCTTCCGCGAGCTGTTTCCCAAGGGGCTGACCCTGCTCGACCTGCGCGAGAAGGGCGCCGGGGTGCGGCACAACATGAGCCACCTGGCGGCGCGCCAGGAGGTGCGCGACCTGTTCCGCGCCGTCGGCCTCGAGGACGGCGAGGCCAAGGCGCGCGGCAAGGCCCGCGCCAAGGCCTCGGCCGGAGACCAGGCCAAGGACGAGGCCAACCTCGAGGCCAAGGACGGGGCCAAGGACGGGGCCAAGGACGCGGCGAAAGGCGAGGCCGAAGACGGGCCCGCAGCGGGGGCCCACGAAAAGCCCGACGGGGAGGCCGCCGGGGCGGCTGGCGGGGACACCGCCGGGGAGACCGTGAGGGAGGCCATGGCGGAGCCCAAAGCCGCAGTGGAGGAGAGCATCGCGGAAGGGGCCAAGGCCGCCTCCTGACGCCGCCTCCTGACGCCGCCTCCTGACGCCACCGCCCCGACCGCCCGGTTACCCTGGACGCTCGAAGACCGCCGCACTACCTTGAGGGAAGGGAGTAGGAGCGGCCATGGCCGGCGACAGGAAGCTGCCCACCAAATCCAGCCAAAGCGAGGTCGATACCTTCCTCCAGAAGGTGTCGGCGGCCCCCGCGGTGCGCCCGGCCGGCGAGCGCGGGCGCCTGATCTTCGCCATGGATGCGACCGCCAGCCGCGAGCCGACCTGGGACCAGGCCTGCCATATCCAGGCCCAGATGTTCCGCGAGACCGCGGCGCTGGGCGGCCTGGAGATCCAGCTCGCCTACTACCGCGGCTTCGGCGAGTTCAAGGCGGAGCCGTGGGCGGCCTCGGCCGACAAGCTGCTGCGCACCATGACCGGCGTGCGGTGCCTGGCCGGCCATACCCAGATCGCCAAGGTCCTGCGCCACGCGATCTCCGAAACCAAGAAGAAGAAGGTCGACGCCATGGTCTTCGTCGGCGATTGCCTGGAGGAGGACATCGATCGGCTCGGCCAGTTGGCCGGCGAGCTGGGCCTACTGGGGGTGCCCGGCTTCCTGTTCCACGAGGGGCGGGACCAGGTGGCGGCGGGCGCCTTCCAGCAGATCGCGCGCCTCACCGGCGGCGCCTTTTGCCGCTTCGACGCCAGCTCGCCCAAGCAGTTGCGCGACCTGCTGTCGGCGGTGGCCGTCTATGCAGCCGGCGGCCGCAAGGCGCTCGCCGACTTCTCGGCCCGGCACGGCGGCGTCGCCGCGCGCCTGACCCATCAGGTCAAATAGCGCCGGGCCGCGGGCTTGGAGCGGTAGCGGGACATGCTTCCCTATTTCCTGCTCGGATTGGCGCTTCTGGCGGGGGCGCTCTTGTCCTTGCGCTGGTTCGTCAACGCCGAACCGGCCCAGGTGGCCAAGGCGCTGCGCTGGACGCTGGTGGCGGCGGCGGTGGTGGTCGGCCTGTTCCTGGTGTTCGCTGGGCGCCACGTGCTGCTGTTCTTCCTGCTGCCGGCCCTGCTGCCGCTGCTGCTGCGCTCGCGCGCGATCTGGCAGCGCGCCAAGGCGGCGGCGGGTCCGTCGCCGGGGCGCACCTCGGAGGTCACCACACGCTTCCTGCGCATGGTGCTCGATCACGACAGCGGCGAGATGAGCGGCGAGATCCTGGAGGGCGCCTTCGCCGGGCGCGAGCTCGGCGAACTGGACGAGGCGGAGCTGATCGCCCTGTGGCGCGAATGCCGGGCGGCCGACGCCCAGTCGGCGGCGGTGCTCGAGGCCTACCTCGACCGCGCCCTGGGCGAAGCCTGGCGCGAGGCGGCGGGCGCGGCGGCCGGCGGCGGCGCGGGCGGGGGTGCTGGCGGGCCGGAGGGCATGAGCCGGCAGGACGCCTACGAGATTCTCGGCCTCGAGCCCGGCGCCAGCGATTCCGACATCCGCGACGCCCACCGCCGGCTGATGCAGAAGGTCCACCCCGATCACGGCGGCTCCAACTATCTCGCCAGCAAGATCAACCGGGCCAAGGAACTTTTGCTGGGCGAATAGCGTCTGCTTGTGCGCGACGGCACCCTATGGCATTAAGCTGCGCGCCCAGAGCTGCCCCCGGGCAGTCCCCGGGCAGTTCCCGGCAGTCCCCGGGCAGCTTTCGGGGCAGCCCCGGGATCGCGCCGGTCGGTCGGCGGCCATCACCGGCGGCCATCAAGTGTTAACCGCTTCGAAGTACCTTCCCTCTATGTCAGCTCCCGCAATGTCCGCACCCATTCGCAAGGCGATTTTCCCGGTCGGCGGCCTGGGCACGCGTTTCCTGCCGGCGACCAAGTCGATGCCCAAGGAAATGCTGCCGGTGGTCGACAAGCCGTTGATACAATACGCCGCCGAGGAGGCCTGGGAGGCTGGCATCGAGGAGCTGATCTTCGTGACCGGGCGCGGCAAGGCCGCTATCGAGGATCATTTCGACCACGGCTGGGAGTTGCAGACGACCCTGGCGGAGCGGGGCAAGACCGATCTGCTGGAAAGTCTCCACTCCCTTCTGCGCCAGCCCGGCGAGATCGTCTACACCCGCCAGCAGGAGCCCCTGGGCCTCGGCCACGCGGTCTGGTGCGCGCGCCATCTGGTCGGCGACGAGGCCTTCGCGGTGGTCCTGGCCGACGACCTGATCCTGGCCGAGACGCCGTGTCTGGCCCAGATGATCGAGGCCTACCAGGAGACCGGCGGCAACCTGGTGGCGGTGGTCGACGTGCCGCGCGAGGAGACCGACCGCTACGGCATTCTGGACGTGAGCCGCGACGACGGCCGTCTCGCCGAGGCCACCGGCCTGGTCGAGAAACCCGCCCCGGCGGCGGCGCCCTCGACGCTGTCGATCATCGGCCGCTATATCCTGCAGCCCGAGGTATTCACGGAGCTCGCGCGCCAGGAAAGCGGCGCCGGCGACGAGATCCAGCTTACCGACGCC
The DNA here is from genome assembly GCA_033720555.1 of Kiloniellales bacterium. Classification (GTDB taxonomy): domain Bacteria; phylum Pseudomonadota; class Alphaproteobacteria; order Kiloniellales; family JAKSDN01; genus CALJXB01. Next base: position 3,123 of record JAWWCG010000412.1, read on the forward strand.
ATGGCGCGCACCATCGGGCGCATACCGTTCCACGGTTTCCGCTTCGAGGGTCATCGCTTCGACTGCGGCAGCAAGGCCGGCTTCCTCGAGGCCAACGTGGCCTTCGCCTTGGCGCGCGGCGACCTCGCCGACGACATGGCCGACATCCTGCGCCGCTACGGTGGGGTCAGGCGCGCCTGACGCCGCGATCGGGGAGTTCTGTCAATGCGTATCGTGATGGTTGGATCCGGCTACGTGGGCCTGGTTTCCGGTGCCTGCTTCTCCGAGTTCGGGACCGAGGTGGTCTGTGTCGACAAGGATGATCGCAAGATCCTGGACCTGAACGAAGGCCGCATACCGATCTTCGAGCCCGGCCTGGACCGCCTGGTGGAACACAACGTGGAGGCCGGCCGCCTGTCGTTCTCGACCGATCTGGCCGACGCGCTCAAGGGCGCCGCCGCCGTCTTCATCGCGGTCGGCACGCCGAGCCGGCGCGGCGACGGCCACGCGGACCTCAGCTACGTCTACGAGGCGGCCCGGGCGATCGGCAAGTATATGGACCCGGCGACCGTGGTGGTGACCAAGTCGACCGTGCCCGTGGGCACCGGGCGCGAGGTCAAGCGGATCATCTCCGAGACCCGGCCCGATACCGAGTTCCACGTGGTGTCGAACCCGGAGTTTCTGCGCGAGGGCTCGGCGATCGAGGACTTCATGCGCCCGAACCGGATCGTCATCGGCGCGGAGAGCGAGCACGCCCGCGAGGTCATGCGCGCGCTCTACCGGCCCCTGTTCCTGATCGAAACGCCGATCCTGTTCACCAATCTGGAGACCGCCGAGCTGACCAAGTACGCCGCCAACGCGTTCCTGGCGACCAAGATCACCTTCATCAACGAGATCGCCGATCTCTGCGAGAAGGTGGGCGCCGACGTCCACGGCGTGGCCCGCGGCATGGGACTCGACCGGCGCAT
>JAWWCG010000413.1:0-4065 GCA_033720555.1 Kiloniellales bacterium
GGTCAGCACCCCCTGGGGCGCGCCGAGCTCGCGGGCGAGGCGCCCGGCCTTGCCGATCACTTCCTGGTGGCCGCGGTGAATGCCGTCGAAGCTGCCGATGGCGATCACCGAGTGTCTCAGCTCCTCGGGAACGTTCTCGTGGTGGCGCAGGACCTGCATCGCCATCGCCGGCCTCGCCCGATTACGCGGCGATGCGATCGGAGGTCAGGAGGACGACGCCGGCCGCCGCCATCTCGGCACGCGCCGCCGCCAGGGATCCCTCCAGGTCGATGGCGCGGCAGGCGTCCTCGATGACCGTCACCTCAAAGCCCTCGCGCCGGGCGTCCAGCGCCGACCAGGTGACGCAGAAGTCGGTCGCCAGGCCGCAGAGATAGACGTGGCGAAAACCCCGCTCGCGCAGATAGCCGGACAGGCCGGTGGCGGTGGTGTGGTCGTTCTCGTAGAACGTCGAATAGGAATCGATCTTCGGATGGTATCCCTTGCGGACGATCAGCTCGGCACGCGTCACGTCGACGTCGCGGTGGAAGGCGGCTCCCTCGGTGCCCTGGACGCAATGGTCCGGCCACAGGATCTGCGGGCCATAGGCCACCTCGATCGTCTCGAAGGGGCGCTTGCCCGGGTGCGCCGAGGCGAAGGAGCTGTGGCCCGGGGTGTGCCAGTCCTGGGTCATGATCACGTGGGCGAAGCGCGCCATCAAGCGATTGACCAGCGGCACGATCGCGTCGCCCTCGGGAACCGCCAGCGCGCCCTCCGGGCAGAAATCGTTCTGGATGTCCACCACGATCAGGACATCGCTCTCGCCGGATCGGAACGTTTCGTTCATGATTCCCTCTTTACCGGTGGCCGCCTTGTGCGGCGCACCCTCGCGCCCGATGATCCAATGCCCGACCACGGCCCGCAACGCCTTTGTCGCTCGGCCGCCCGCCGCCGCCGCGAAGCGCAGGGACCGACCGAGAGCGGCTTGCATGGCCGGGCCGGAACGCTATGTTCCGAGGTGCGGGCCGGCCAACGGCGCCCGCCGATCTTTGCCCCATGAGGACGTACGCGTATGTCGATCACCGAATTGGACCCCGGCGTGCAGCCGGACAGCAAAGCCGCCCACGGCATCTGGGCGCCGGCGGTCACGCCGCTGGACCGCGACCTCGCCCCCGATCCGGCGCGCTTCGTCGAGCACGTGCGCTGGCTGCTCGACAACGGCTGCCACGGCGTCGCGGTGTTCGGCACCACCGGCGAGGCCAACTCCTTTTCGGTGGACGAGCGCATCGCCCTGTTGGACGCGACCCTGGAAGCCGGCATCCCGGCGGAACGGCTGATGGTGGGCACCGGCTGCTGCGCCCTCACCGATACCGTGCGCCTCACCCGCCACGCGGTCGAATCGGGCTGTGCGCGCGTGCTCGTGCTGCCGCCGTTCTACTACAAGGGGGTGAGCGACGAGGCCCTGTTCGCCAGCTACGCGGCGGTGATCGACCGGGTCGGGCACGACGGGCTCGCCGTCTTTCTCTACCACTTTCCGCGCCTCTCCGGCGTCCCGATCACGGCGGGACTGGTCGAGCGCCTGCTGGCCTCGCCCTACGCCGACACCGTCCACGGCATCAAGGACAGCTCCGGCGACCCGGAGAGCACCCGGGGCTTCATCGCCCGCTTTCCCGGCCTGGCCGTCTTTCCCGGCACCGAGACCCTGCTGCTGGCGGGCCTGGAGGCGGGCGGCGTCGGCTGCATCACCGCCTCGGCCAACGTCAGCGCGCCGGCCATCCGGCGCGTCTACGAGGCCTGGGCGTCGGGCGGCGGCGACGCCGCTGGACTGCAGACGGTCATCTCCGCGCAGCGCGCGGCGCTGCAGTCGCAAGCCATGATTCCGACCCTGAAGCGGCTGATCGCCCGCGCCAAGGGCGACCCGGCCTGGCTGGCCATGCGCCCGCCGATGCTGGCGACGCCGGAGGCCGCGGCGGCGGAGCAGGACGCGGCCCTGGCGGCAGCCGGCTTCGCGTTCGGAGCGTGATCTCGATTTCGGCCGGGGAGCTACAGGAGGACGCCGCGTGATCGTCGAGCAGATCTGGACCGCCAACGCCTATCGCAATTTCAACTACCTGATCGCCTGCCCGGAGACCGGCGAGGCGCTCGCGATCGACCCGCTCGATCACAAGAAATGCCTGGCCCGGGCCAAGGACAAGGGCTGGGACATCACCCAGATCCTCAACACTCACGAGCACGGCGACCACACCGGCGGCAACAAGGCCATGGTCGCGGCGACCGGGGCCAAGCTGCTGGCCCACGCCAACGCGCGCGACAAGATCCCCGGCATCGACCGCGGGCTCGCCGCCGGCGACGTGGTGCGTGTCGGCAAGACGGTGGAGCTCGAGGCCCTCGACACCCCCGGCCACACCATGAGCCACGTCTGCCTCTTGTCCCACACCGAGCGGCCGGCGCTGTTCTGCGGCGACACCCTGTTCAACGCCGGCGCCGGCAACTGCCACAACGGCGGCCATCCGGCCGAGCTCTACCAGACCTTCACCGGCCAGCTCGCCAAGCTGGCGGACGAGACCCTGATCTATCCCGGCCACGACTACATCGCCAACAACCTGCGCTTCACCCTCGACCGGGAGCCCGACAACGCCCGCGCCGCCAAGCTGCTCGCCGAGATCGAGGATCAGGACCCCGACCGGGCCCTGGTCACCAGCCTGGCGCTCGAGAAGGAGGTCAACACCTTCTTCCGCCTGCACAACCCGAGCGTCGTCGCCCAGCTCCGCGAGGCCTTTCCCGACCTGCCCGCCGAGCCCGACGCGCGCACGGTGTTCCTCAAGCTGCGCGAGCTGCGCAACGCCTGGTGAGGCGGCCCGCCGGCAACCACGGCGCGCGTTAACCAGTCGATAAGGTTATCCATCTATGACCTGAGGTCATGGATGAACGCCTCGAGAACTGGATCGCGGCCGAGCGCCTGATCGCCCAGTACGGACCGGAGGCGGCGAGCGTCGCCAAGGAACGGGCCCGCAGCCTGCGCCGGCAGGGCGACGCCGGCGGGGCCGACATGTGGGAGCTGATCCACGGCTGCGTCCGCGAGCTGCGGGCGGGCCGAGACCTGCGCCCCCAGACCGCCGGTTCCGCCTAGCCTGACCCCGATCCCGCGCGCCGATCCCGCCGCGCCTCAAGCGATCTCGGGATAGCCGAGGGCGATCGCCTCCTTCTCCATCGCGTCGATCACGCCGTAGGCCGCGAGCGGCAGAACCTCGAAGCCGGCCAGCGACAGGACGGCCCGCGTCGTCGCCAGATCCGGATCCCCGGCGGCGCGCATCAGGGCCGCGCGCAGGGCCGCCAGCTCGCCGTCGGGCGCGCCGGCCCGCGTGATGTAGGGCAAGGCCGGCGCCGGCGCGCTCCATCCCAGCACCCGCAGACCCGCGACCGCCGCCGGCGTGCCACGGGCGGTCAGCGCCAGGGTGACGGCGTCGACCGCGGTCAGGTCGGCCCGCCGGTCGCGCAGCGCGCGCAGCGAGGCGCCGTGCCGGCCGGTCGTCACGACCTCCGAGAACAGCGGGCCGCCGCCGGCCGAAGCGGCCAGCGGCGCGAGCGCGTGGCGCAGGCAGTTGTAGCCGGATTGGGAGTCCCGCGCGTTGACGGCGACCCGACGCCCGCGGAGGTCCGCCAGGCCTGCGGCCGGATCGTCGTCGCGGACCAGAAAGGCGCTGCGGTACATCGGGCCGTCGCAGCCCTCGACCTGGTAGACCGGCGTCGCCACCAGCCGCACCCGGCCGGCCAGGGCGTGGGTCATGGGATAGCCGCAGGTCTGACTGAGCAGCAGGTCGGGGCGACGCCACGCCTCCGCCGACCCGAGCCGCCGGTCCAGGCGCCGCGGCACGCCGTCGATGCCGGCCGCCGCGAGGGCGCGGGCCAGTCCCGACCACCACGCGTCGGTCGCCCACCGCACCGCCGGCAGGTCGTACATCGGCAAAGTGGCGATCGACATGGGGCCGGCGGCTCGTCTAGAGCAGTACACAATTAGATTGAATCAACGCTGTTGGCTCTGGGCTGGATGGGCCCGCTAGGCGCGGGGCGAAGCGCGATGCCGGGACA
>JAWWCG010000414.1:0-4058 GCA_033720555.1 Kiloniellales bacterium
CTGGAGACCATGCTGGCCGAGTTCCAGGCGACCTGCGCCGCCCTGCGCGCCGCGCCCTTCCCGGTGGTGGCGGCGCCGGCCGGCATGACGCTCGGCGGCGGCTTCGAGGTGGTGCTCCACTGCGACGCCGTGGTCGCCCACGCCAACGTCACCCTCGGCCTGGTGGAGACCCTGGTCGGCCTGATCCCCGGCGGCGGCGGCGCCAAGGAGATCCTGAGCCGCTGGCGCGACGGCCCCGACGTCCCGCCCGGCATCGACGCCGCGCTCGAAACCTTCCGCCTGGTCGGCACCGGCCGGACCGCCAGCTCGCCCGACGAGGCGCGGCCGCTCAGGCTGCTGCTCGAGCGCGACCAGGCGGTGATGAGCCGCGACCGCCTGCTGGCCGCGGCGCGGGACCGGGCGCTCGCCATGTCGGAGTCCTACGTGCCGCCGCCGCCGCCGGGCTTCGCCGCGCTCGGGGCGGCCGGCTACGAGGCGCTGCAAGGCGTCCTCGACCGGTTGGACGAGAAGGGTATCACGACGCCCCACGACCACGTGGTGGGCGGTCAGCTCGCGCGCATCCTGTGCGGCGGCGACCGGCCGGCCGGCGCGCCGGTCTCCGAGGACGAGGTCTTCGCCATCGAGCGCGAGGCCTTCCTCTATGTGGCGGCGACCGAGGCGACCCAGGCCCGCATCCGGCATATGCTGGAGCACGGCCGGCCGCTCAGGAACTGAGGATCGGGAGAGGCTCATGGCGAAACTTTCCGGCAAGGTCGCCTTGGTCACCGGCGCCGGGCGCGGCATCGGCCAGGCGATCGCGGCGAAGCTCGCGGCCGAGGGCGCGGCGCTGGTGATCAACGACCTCGACGAGGCGCCGGCGGCCGAGACCGTCGCCCGCATCGAGGCGCTGGGCGGCTCGGCCGAGGTGGTGCTCGGCGACGTGACCGCCGACGACTTCGCCGAGCGCTTCGTCGCCGCGGCCGTGGATCGCTTCGCCGCCATCGACATCGTCGTCAACAACGCCGGCTACACCTGGGACGGGGTGATCCAGAAGCACAGCGACCAGCAGTGGGAGGCCATGCTGGCGGTGCACCTGACCGCGCCCTTCCGGATCCTGCGCGCCGCCTCGGAGTTCATCCGCGCCGCGGCCAAGCGCGAGGCCGAGGCCGGCCGACCGGTTCACCGCAAGGTGGTGAACATCTCCTCCATCTCCGGCGTCTGCGGCAACGCCGGCCAGGTGAACTACGCCGCCGCCAAGATGGGCGTGGTCGGCCTCACCAAGGCGCTCGCCAAGGAATGGGGCCGCTACCGGGTGAACGTGAACTGCGTCGCCTTCGGCCTGATCGACACCCGGCTCACCCGGCCGCGCGGCGAAGAGGACCGCGTGCTTGCCATGCCGGAAGCCGAGATCCGCGTCGGCATCCCGGAGGAGGCGCACCGGGCGATCGTCGCCGCGACGCCGCTGGGGCGCGCCGGCACGCCCGAGGACGCCGCCGGCGCGGTCTATCTGCTCTGCACGCCGGAGTCCGACTTCATCACCGGCCAGGTCATCATGGCGACCGGCGGGTTCATGTATTGAGCTCGGACGCGGCAGCGAGCGGACTCGACCTGAACTGGCGCGGGGAGTGATCCCGTGAGCGAGAAACGCCTGCTGATCGTCGCCCACGCGCCGTCGCCCAACACGCTCAGGCTGCGCGAGGCGGCGCTGACGGGGGCCCGCGCGCCGGAGATTGCGGGGGTGGAGGCGGCGGCCGCGAGCCCCTTCGACGTCGGCCCGGAGGACGTGCTGGCGGCCGACGCCGTCCTGCTCGGTACCACCGAGAACCTGGGCTACATGAGCGGCGCGCTGAAGGACTTCTTCGACCGGGTCTACTATCCCGTGCTGGAACAGACCGAGGGCCTGGCCTATGCGCTCTACGTCCGCGCCGGCCACGACGGCACCGGCACGCGCCGCGGCGTCGAGACCATCGTCACGGGGCTGCGCTGGCGCGCGGTGCAGGACCCGCTGATCCTGCGCGGCGAATGGCAAGAGGACTTCGTCGGCCAGGTCGAGGAGCTCGGCATGCTGATGGCGGCCGGGCTCGAGGCCGGAATCTTCTAGCAGTGCGCGAGGGAGGCTCGACCCCCGGTTCCTTGGGCCGCCGGGCCTCGTGCGCCGGGCCTCGTGAGGCGACAGGCGACGGTCCGGTGTAACGACGACGAGGAGGCGGGCGCCACGATGAAAGCTTCCGGCAGGGGCAGAACCGATTCGGCGTCGAGAACGATAAGAGCGACGCCGCAGGCCATCTATGACGCCTTCTTGGACCCCGAGGCGGCGGCGTCCTGGCGACCCCCGGTCGGCATGGTCTGCGAGATCTACGCCTTCGATCCGCGCGAGGGCGGCGGCTATCGCATGTCGTTCGCCTATAGCGGCCTCGATCACGCGGTGCCCGGCAAGACCTCGGTACACGCCGACGTGTTCAGCGGTCGATTTGTGGAGCTGGTCCCCGGCCGGCGCATCGTCGAAGAAGTAGTGTTCGATTCCGCCGATCCCTCGTTCGCCGGCACCATGACGGTGACGACGAACCTGGTACCCGTCGCGGGCGGCACCGAGGTGACCATCAGTTGCGAGAACGTGCCCAGCGGCATAGGGGCGAGCGATCACCGGGCGGGCATCCGCTCGTCGCTGCAAAACCTCGCGGCCTTCGTCGAGTGAGGTGTCGTCCGCCGGCCGTCACGGGCCGGGAGATCTCAAGCGGCTTGTCTCGCGCCGCGTCATGCCGCTATCAAATCCAAGGACGCCGTGACGAGCACGTATCCGATCGGCAAGTCCGGGTTCAGGACCGGGAGGCGACTGCATGGCACTGAGAATTAACGAAGCGGTCGACGCGGTGGCGGCGCCGCCGATCCCCGAGGCGGCGGGCTGGCTCGAGCAGGCGGCGCCGGCGGCCAACCGGCCGCCCCTCGACCTCGCCCAGGCGGTGCCCAACTACGACCCGGCGCCGGAGCTGCTCGACTACCTCGGCCGGGCGGCGCGCGAGCCGGCGGCGGCCTTCTACACCCCGATCCTCGGGCTGCCGGCCCTGCGCGAGGCGCTCGCCGGGTCGCTGTCGCGGGAATACGGCGGCGACATCGCGCCGGGCGCGGTCGCGATCACGACCGGCTGCAACCACGCCTTCTGCATGGCGACGGCGGCGGTCGCCGGCGCCGGCGACGAGGTCATCCTGCCCGAGCCGTTCTACTTCAATCACGACATGTGGTTCACCATGCAGGGCATCCGCCAGGTGCCGCTCGCCTGCCGCGCCGAGGCCGAGGGCATGGTGCCGGATCCGGAGGAGGCCGAACGGCTGGTGACGCCGCGCACCCGGGCGATCATGTTGATCACCCCCAACAATCCGACCGGCACCGTGTTCACCGCCGAGCGCCTCTTGGCCTTCTACCGCCTGGCCGAGCGCCACGGCCTCGCCCTCATCCTCGACGAGACCTACAAGGACTTCCGGCCGGGCGACGCCGGCGGAACCGCCGCCCATGGCCTGTTCGGCGAGCCGGGCTGGGGCGAGGTGCTGATCCAGCTCTACAGCTTCTCCAAGGCCTACAGCCTGACCGGCTACCGGGTCGGCTCGCTGGTCGCCGGGCCGCGGGTGATCGACGCCGTCTCCAAGATCGCCGATACCGTCACCATCTGCCCGCCGCACATCGGCCAGCTCGCCGCGCTCTACGGCCTCGAGCACCTGCGCGACTGGCGCGAGGAGAAGCGCGCCCGGGTCGCCGGCCTGGTCGCGCGCCTGGACGACGCCTTCCGCGACGCGGCGCCGCCCTACGAGCTGGTCTCGCGCGGCGCCTTCTTCGCCTATCTGCGCCATCCCTTCCGCGGCCGCTCGTCGCTCGAGGTGGCCAAGGCCCTGGCGCGCCAGCAGAGCCTGCTGGTCCTGCCCGGCGAGTTCTTCGGCGAGAGCCAAGCGGACTTCCTCAGGGTCGCCTTCGCCAACGCGAGCGGCGACCAGCTCGCCGACATGGCGGCGCGCCTGAGGGCCAACGTGAGTCTTTAGAGGTGCGCGATCAGGGCGTCGAGCACCTGGTCGGGCTGCTCGATCATCATC
>JAWWCG010000415.1:0-4051 GCA_033720555.1 Kiloniellales bacterium
ACCATGTGGCCGACGCTCCAGAAGCCGGCGAAATCGTTCTGCAGCTTGGCGACGGGCGTCGCGGCCCACCAGACGTCGACAAGGAGCCAGGCGAACAGGGCGACCAGGTAAAAGCCGATAAAAACGAAGGAACAAACCAGGAGGCGGCGGCGATTCAACCAGTAATCCTGCCCAGCCATCTTACAATTCCGTTCCCGGTTAAGATCAACGCAGGTCATGGCAAGTAGTATAACATGCTCTCACGATCTAGAGCAGTACACGATTAGATTGAACCACGCTGACGGTGCGATTTTGACCGGAGGTTAGGAGCGAGGACGATGGACATGCCGACGCATATTCCCAGGGGATCTTCGCGACGAGCGACGCGACGTCCGGCCAAAAGCGCCCGTCCCTTAGGGGTTGGCACAAACCAATTTGGTGGCTGGCGCTCCGCGTCGTTGCGGGGCTCGCCCGATGTCCCCGCATCGCGCTTCGCCCCGCGCCTAGCGGGCCCATCCAGCCCAGAGCCAACAGCGTTGATTCAATCTAATCGGGTACTGCTCTAAGAGCGCCCTCCAGCATATTTTTACTACTTTAGGGGCCGCTGGCTGCGCGCGAGGCGAATCGGCCAGGGGCCTATCCGCCGCGCGGCAAAATCGGTTAGTCTGGCCCTCTGGACGGCAGATCGACGGCAGATCCTCAGGGGAGGGGGCCATGAATTTTCGCAAGCGTGCGGAACGCGCCGCCGGCGTGATCGGCGGGCTTCTCGAGGCGAACCCCGATGCGGCGCAGACCAAGGCGGTGGCCGACGCGATCGAGAAGGAGATCATCGAGGCCGTGCTGGCGGAATCCGAGCGCTGCGTCAAGGTGGCCCGCTCCTGCTGCGCCCCGGACCTGGACAAGGCCCACAAGATCGCCGAGCAAATCAAGCGCAACCATACCGCGCTGATCGCCAACCTCTCCAGCCTGCGCTAGCGCCGTCCGCGATGTCTGCCGAGTGCCGCGTCCTGGTGCTGCACGACCGGCCGGAGGATTTTCGCGGCCTGTTGGCCGCGCGCTTTCCGGGCCTCGCGATCGATTACGCGACCTCCGGGGAGGCGGTCCCCGCGGCGCTGGAGCGACTGCGCCCGGAGGTGGTCTTTTCCATCAAGCAGCCGGGCTTCCCCGCCGTCCATCACCGCCAGGCGGCGGACTTCGCGAGCGTCAAATGGTTTCAGGTGGGCGGCTCGGGATACGAGCACATCCTGCCCTGGGACGGCGCGCGCCTGACGGTCACCAACTGCGCCGGCGTGCTCGCGCGCTTCCTGGCGGAGACGGTCACCGGGGCGATGCTCATGCTGAACGGCGGGTTTCTGCGCTATCTGGAGCAGCAACGCCGGGCCGAATGGCGCCAGCATGCCTTCACGCCGCTGGCCGGGCAAACCCTCGCGGTGATCGGCCTCGGCCAGATCGGCGGCTGGGTGGCGGCCAACGCCAAGGCGCTGGGCATGCGGGTGCTGGCCATCCGGCGCAGCGCGACGCCCCACCCGGCGGTCGACGCCCTCTACGCCCCCGACGCGCTGCACGAGGTTCTGGCCCAGGCCGACGTCGTCTCCGTGCACCTGCGCCTCGACGAGACGACCCGGCACCTGATCGACGGCGCGGCGCTGTCGCTCATGAAGCCCGGGGCGCTGTTCATCAACACCGCGCGCGGCGCCGTGGTCGACGAGGCCGCGCTCGTCGCGGCGCTCGAAAGCGGCCACCTGGGCGGCGCCTACCTGGACGTCTTCGAGACCGAGCCCCTGCCCGCGGACAGCCCGCTGTGGCGCCTCGAGAACGTCATCGTGACCCCCCACGTGGCCGATGCCGTGCCGGATTGGCCGGCGCGCTTCGCCGCCTTCTTCGCCGACAATCTGGAGCGCTGGCTGGCCGGCGAGCCGCTCGAGAACGTGGTGGACGCCTGAGCCCGGGCAAACCCACCCCAGCCCGCCCCGGCCTGCCCCGGCCCGCCTCACGCCTCGCGGCGGCGGACGTGTTCAGAGGCGGAATGCAGGCTGGCGAAGCGGGCCTCGATGGCATCCCAGATCTCGGCCTCGAGCGACACCTCGTCGAAGCGGCCGATCTCCTGGATGCCGGTGGGCGACGTGACGTTGATTTCGGTCATGTAGCCGCCGATCACGTCGATGCCGACGAAGATCAGGCCGCGTTCGGTCAAGGACGGCCCGATGGCCTCGCAGATCTCGTGGTCGCGGGGGTCGAGCCCGGCCTTGGCCGCTCGGCCGCCAACGTGCAGGTTGGAGCGCGCCTCGCCGGGCGGCGGCACGCGGTTGAGGGCGCCGGCCGGGCGGCCGTCGATCAGGATGATCCGCTTGTCGCCGGCGCGCACCTCGGGCAGATACTTCTGGACCATGACCGGCTCGCGGTAGAGCCGGGTGAACTGCTCCATCAGGGCGTTCAGATTCTCGTCCTCCGGCGTCAGATGGAACACGCCGGCGCCGCCGTTGCCATAGAGCGGCTTGACAATGATGTCCCCGTACTCGGCCCGGAACGACAGGATCTGCTGCCTGTCGCTGGTGATCAGCGTCGGCGGCATGAGGTCGCTGAAATGGGTTGCGAACAGCTTTTCCGGCGCGTTGCGGACGTGAAACGGATCGTTCACCACCAGAGTGTCCGGGTGAATGTGCTCGAGCAGATGGGTGGCCGTGATGTAGGCCATGTCGAACGGCGGGTCCTGGCGCATCAGCACGACGTCGACGCCGGCCAGGTCGATCACCTCGGCCGCGCCCAGCGAGAAGTGGTTGCCCGCTTCGCGGCGCACCTCCAGCGCCTGGGCCCGCGCCGTGACCCGGCCGTCGCGGAACGTCAGGGCCTGGGGCAGATAGTGATAGAGCCCGTGGCCCCGCCGCTGCGCCTCCAAGGCGAGGGCGAAGGTGCTGTCGGCCTCGATATCGATGCCGTCCAAGGGATCCATCTGGATGGCCACGGCCAAGCTCATGAACGAGGCTCCTAGTCTCTCGCGGCGCCGGAATCGGCGCGCAACTATAGACCCTTTAGCGCCGTCCGTCGCGGTTTTCCCGGCTCGTTGGCGCCGCGACGCGCGGGGCGGTGCCTCCGCGTGCGCCGCTCTGCGTTACCGGCCGTGGCCGGGCGCTACCGGGCGTGGCCGGGCGTCGAGGCTAATGCAAGGTGCCGCGCAGCCGTTGCAGGAGATCGGCGGCCTGGGCCGCCTCCAAAGGCTCGAGGCCCAAGCTCAGGCTGTGTTGCAGGCTCGCCGTGGCGGCGCGAAGATTGCCGAGCTCGCTCTGCAGCACGCCGGCCTCGCGCCACATCGAGGCAAGGCCGGGGGCCAGCATGATCATGGTTTCCAAGGCCCCGAGGGCCTCCTCGCCGCGGTCGGCCGCGAGCAGGCGCAGCTTGATGTTGTTCTGCAGCCGCAGCAGCAGCTCCCGGCGGCCGATGGCGGCGGTGTGGTGGGACGCCAGCTCGGCCGAGGGGTCGCCGAAAGCCTTCAACATCGCGCTGAGGTCGGCCATGGAGCGCACCGCGCCGCCGTTGAAGGGGTCGAGGACCACGCTGTCGCCGGCGAGGTCCAGACGAATCATGAAGTGGCCGGGGAAATTGATGCCGGACGCCGACCAGCCCTGCTGCTCGGCCGTGTAGACGTAGAGCAGCCCGAGCGCGACCGGCAGGCCCATGCGGCGGTCGATGACCCGCGCCAGGTCGGCGTTCTGCAGGTCGTCGTAGGTCTCCCTGTCCCCGGCGTAGCCGTAGCGCCCGGCGAGCACGTCCCGCAGCGTCTCGGCGCGCCTTGGCAGCGACTCCTCGGCGCCCAGCTTGCCCCCGATGTCGGCGGCATCGCGGACCAGGAGCGACAGGTGGTGGCGATAGCGCACGAAGTCGAGGTCCGGCCGGCGGTAGGCCGCGAGCAGCAAGCCGGCCTCAGCCAGATCGATCTCCGAATCGGGCCGTTCGCCGATCCGCCGCAGGCGCTTTTCGATATCGGCGAGCTCGGCCGGGTCCGGGATCGTGGTCGGGCGGCTCACGCGTCCTCCTTCGCTACGGGCTTCAACGCCAGGTAATTCACCACGCGGCG
>JAWWCG010000416.1:0-4043 GCA_033720555.1 Kiloniellales bacterium
CCTTCCACATGGCCGGCCTGTGCTTGGTCGAGGGCTTGCGCGAGCTCGGCGTCGAGAAGATCGCTCTCAACTCGGTGTACTACTGGCCGGACTGGCGCGACGGCATCGCGCGCTTTCTGAAGCAGGCGGGTTTCGATCTCGTCTACTACGGGAACTTCGTCGACCAGGGCCTCTACGACTCTCAGGACTACGTCAACGAACTGACTTGGATCTTTCCGGGCGAGATCGCTGAGAAGTCCATGCTGCGGGTCGCCGAGCTGGCGCCGGACGCCGAGGCCATCGTCGTCAACGGCATGCCCAACTTTCGCGACCCCGAAGGCCTGCCCCGGCGGATGGTCAGCCTGGCGAGGGACCTGGAGGGCCTGGTCGGCAAGCCGATCGTCGCCTCGGACCTTGCGCTCTACTGGCGGATCTTCAAGACGCTCGCGGTGGCGCCCGCGGGGGATCACGGCCGCCTGCTCTCGACCCTGTCCTAGGAAGCGACCGCTATGCAGCCAATTCTTGCGCTCTGGGCCACGCCCCGTTCGACCTCGACGGCGTTCGAGTGGATGATGCGCCAGCGCGGCGATTTCGTCTGCCACCACGAGCCCTTCAACGAGCTCTACTACTACGGCGAGGACCGGCGCTCCGCGCGGGAAGGCGCGGTCGCCGCCAAGCCGGGCCTGAACTACGCGAACGTCTGGACCGGCCTGCTCGGGCAGGCCGAGGCCAACCGCATTTTCCTCAAGGATTTCGCCTATTCCGTCATGCACATGGTGGACGACGCGTTCTTGTCGAAGTTCACCCACAGCTTCCTGATTCGCGACCCGAAGAAGGTGTTGCCGGCGCTGCACCACCACTGGCCGAACTTCACGGTGGAGGAGGCGGGCTTCAGCACCCTGAGGGTCTTGTTCGAGCGGGTTGCCGAGCGCGATGGCAAGGCGCCGCCCGTGATGACCTCGGAGGACCTGCTGACGGCCCCGGAAGCGACCGTGGCGGCCTATTGCGCGGCCGTCGACATTCCCTTCATTGCGCAGGCTCTGTCCTGGTCGCCGGGCGAGCGCAAGGAGGTGAGCTGGTACGGCGAAGGCCGCGGCCCCTGGCACGAAAATCTGCGCCAAAGCCGCGGCATCGAGCCCCAGAACAGCACCTATCCGCCGATCGAGTCGGTCCCCGAGCTGATGCGCAAGTACGAGGCCTGTCTGCCGGACTACCTGGCGCTGTTGCGGCACAAGCTGCCGATCTCCGAGCCGTCAGAGCGGGCACGCACGCCGGCGTGAGGCCCGCGGCGCCGCTCGCGCGCCGCCCAGGGTGCGGGCCACGGGCGCGGCCGGCTGGCGCGTCATCCCCGCCGCGAGCGCGGTGAGATCTCGTCTTGCTTCCAGGAACAGGTCCGAAAATGCAGCCATTATCCCATCTAGACCGGCTCGAATCCGAGAGCATTCACATCATTCGCGAGGTGGCGGCGGAGTTCCGCAAGCCGGTGATGCTCTATTCCATCGGCAAGGACTCCGCCGTGATGCTGCACCTCGCGATGAAGGCCTTCGCACCCGGCAAGCCGCCCTTTCCGCTTTTGCACGTCGATACCAACTGGAAGTTCCGCGACATGATCGCGTTCCGCGACCAAATGGCGAGCCGGCTCGGCCTCGACCTCATCGTCCACGTCAATCAGGACGGCGTGGCGCGCGGGATCGGCCCGGTGAGTCACGGCTCCAAGGTGCACACGGACGTCATGAAGACCGAGGCGCTCAAGCAGGCCCTCGGCAAGCATGGCTTCGACGCGGCCTTCGGCGGCGCCCGGCGCGACGAGGAGAAATCCCGCGCCAAGGAACGCGTCTTCTCGTTCCGCTCCAAGACCCATCGCTGGGACCCGAAGTCGCAGCGCCCGGAGCTCTGGCGCCTCTACAACACTCGCGTCGCGCCCGGCGAGAGCGTGCGGGTCTTTCCGCTCTCCAATTGGACCGAGCTCGACGTGTGGCAGTATGTCCACCGGGAGGAGATCCCTCTCGTGCCGCTCTATTTCGCCGCGCCACGGCCGGTCGTCGAGCGCGACGGCGTCAAGATCATGGTCGACGACGAGCGGCTTCCCCTGGAGCCCGGCGAGCAGCCGAAAGCGGAGATGGTCCGTTTTCGCACCCTCGGCTGCTACCCGCTGACCGGCGCGACCGAGTCGAAGGCCGCGACGGTGCCCGAGATCATTCTGGAGCTCCTGCAGAGCCGCGCCTCCGAGCGCGACGGCCGGGTGATCGACC
The DNA here is from genome assembly GCA_033720555.1 of Kiloniellales bacterium. GTDB lineage: Bacteria > Pseudomonadota > Alphaproteobacteria > Kiloniellales > JAKSDN01 > CALJXB01. The sequence goes on from JAWWCG010000416.1 coordinate 2,232, forward strand.
AGGATCAGCTCGGCGCCATGGAGAAGAAGAAGCAGGAGGGATACTTCTGATGGACACGATCGCCCGACCTGTCTTCGACGTGGCCGCGTTTCTCGCGTTGCAGAACGCCAAGGACCAATTGCGCTTCATCACCTGCGGCTCGGTGGACGACGGCAAGTCGACTCTCCTGGGCCGTCTGCTCCACGATTCGAAGGCGATTTTCGAGGATCAGCTTTCGGCCACCGCCGTTGAAAGCAAGACCTACGGCACCCAGGGCGACAGCGTCGACCTGGCGCTCCTCGTCGACGGCCTGCAGGCCGAACGCGAGCAGGGCATCACGATCGACGTCGCCTACCGCTACTTCGAGACCGACAAGCGCAAGTTCATCGCCGCCGACACCCCGGGGCACGAGCAATACACCCGCAACATGGCGACCGGCGCCTCGACGGCCGACCTGGCGATCATCTTGGTCGACGCGCGAAAGGGCATGTTGAGCCAGACCCGGCGTCATTCCTACATCGCTTCCCTGCTCGGCATCCGCCACGTGGTGCTGGCGGTCAACAAGATGGACCTGGTCGGCTACGACCAAGAGGTCTTCGAGCGCATCGCCACTGCCTACGCGGGCTTCGCCGAATCGCTCGGAATCGCCGACGTCCACATGGTCCCGCTGTCGGCCCTGACCGGCGACAACGTCTTCGCTGCCAAGGGCGAGATGCCGTGGTACGCCGGGCCGAGCCTGATGGCGATCCTGGAGGAGGTCGATATCCACCGGGACGACGCCGCGCGCTCCTTCCGCATGCCGGTCCAGTGGGTGAACCGGCCCAACGAGAATTTCCGGGGGTACAGCGGTACGGTCCTGTCGGGGACGATCGGCACGGGAGACGCGATCACCGCGAGCCTGTCGGGCAGGAGCTCGAGGGTGACCCGCATTCTGGGGCCGGGCGGCGATCTGTCCCGCGCCCGGGCCGGCCAGGCGGTCACGCTGGTGCTGGCGGACGAGGTCGACATCAGCCGCGGCGACGTGCTGGCCGCGCCCGAGGGCCTGCCGGAGGTCGCCGACCAACTGGCGGCCCACGTCCTCTGGATGGACAGCGAGCCCATGCTGCCGGAGCGGACCTACGTGGCGCGTTTCGCCGCGGCCAACGCGACGGCGCAGATCACCGACCTGGTCCACCAGGTGGACGTCAACACGCTGGACCAGCTTGCCGCCAAGACCCTGGCCTTGAACGAGGTGGGCTATTGCAAGATCGCGCTCGACCGGGCGGTCGCGTTCGATTCCTACCGCGCCGACCGCGGCAACGGCTCGTTCGTGCTGATCGACAAGTTCACCAACATGACCGTCGGCGCAGGCGTGATCGACTTCGCGCTGCGTCGGGCCAGCAACATCGCCTGGCACGACATGAAGGTGGACAAGGCCGCGCGCGCCCGCGCCAACGATCAAAAGCCTTGCGTTCTGTGGTTCACGGGCCTGTCGGGGTCGGGCAAGTCGACCGTCGCCGACCGGCTGGAGCAGAAGCTCCACGTCCTCGGCAAGCGAACCTACCTGCTGGACGGCGACAACGTGCGCCACGGCCTCAACAAGGACCTCGGTTTCACCGATCAGGACCGGGTCGAGAACATCCGCCGGGTGGCCGAGGTGGCCAAGCTGATGATGGACGCCGGGCTCGTGGTGCTGACGTCCTTCATCTCGCCCTTCCGCTCCGAGCGGCAAATGGCCCGCGCCCTGATGGACGACGGCGAGTTCATCGAGGTCTTCGTCGACACGCCCCTCGACGTCTGCGAATCGCGCGATCCCAAAGGCCTCTACAAGAAGGCCCGCGCCGGCGAGCTCAA
>JAWWCG010000417.1:0-4041 GCA_033720555.1 Kiloniellales bacterium
CGACCGGGAGGCCGGCGTGGTGGCGGCCGCCCACGCCGGCTGGCGCGGCGCCCGCCACCGCGTCCACGAGGCGACCCAGGCGGCGATGCAGCGGCGCGGCGCGCGCCCCGCCGCGACCCTGGCCGCGATCGGCCCGGCGATCGAGCAGCCCTCCTACGAGGTCGGCCCGGAGTTCCCGGCGCCCTTCCTCGACCAGGACCCCGCCAACCGCGCGTTCTTCCAGCCGGCGCCGCGCGCCGGGCACTTCCTGTTCGACCTCAAGGGCTACGTGGCGGGCCGCCTGGCCGGCGCCGGCGTGGCCGGGGTCGAGCGCCTCGCCGCCGACACCTGCGCCGAGCCCGGCCGCTTCTTCAGCTACCGCCGCGCCTGCCTCGCGGGCGAGCCGGCCTACGGCCGCCTGCTGTCCGCCATCGCCCTGGAGCCCGAGACGCCATGATCCTGCATTTCACCACCGAGGAGCTGGCCGGACGGCGGGCCCGGGCCTGCGCCGCCATGAGCGAGGCCGGCCTCGACGCCCTGCTCATGTTCCGCCAGGAGTCGATGTACTACCTGACCGGCTACGACACCTTCGGCTACGTCTTCTTCCAGTGCCTGGTCATGACGGCGGACGGCCGCCTGACGCTGCTGACCCGCTCGGCCGACCTGCGCCAGGCCTGGGAGACCTCGACGGTCGAGGACGTGCGCATCTGGGTCGACGGCCCCGAGGCCGAGCCGGCGGTCGAGCTGCGCGCCATCCTCGACGAGCTGGGCCTGGCCGGTGGCCGCCTCGGCGTGGAGTACGACGCCTACGGCTTGACGGCGATGAACGGCCGGCGCCTCGAGGCGGCGCTGGCCGGCTTCGCGGCGCTCGAGGACGCCTCGCTGCTGGTGAGCCGCCTGCGCGTGGTGAAGTCCGCCGCCGAGCTCGCCTACGTGCGCCGCGCCGCGGAGCTGGCCGACGCGGCCTACGACGAGGCGGCGCGGCTCGCCGTGCCGGGCGCCTTCGAAGGCGACATCCTCGCCGCCATGCACGGCGCGATCTTCCGCGGCGGCGGCGACGACCCGGCCAACGAGTTCATCATCGGCTCGGGGCGCGGCGCCCTCTTGTGCCGCTATCGCACCGGCCGGCGCAGCCTCGATCCCCAGGACCAGCTCACCCTGGAATGGGCCGGCACCTACCGGCACTACCACGCCGCCATGTTTCGCACCCTCCTCACCGGCAAGCCGTCGGCCCGCCAGCGCGAGATGCACGCCGTCGCCCACGAGGCCCTCTTGGCGGTGGAGGCCGCGCTCAGGCCCGGCGGCCGGGTCGGCGACGGCTTCGCCGCCCACGCCGAGGTCCTCGACCGGGCCGGCTACCGCGCCCACCGCCTGAACGCCTGCGGCTACTCCCTCGGTACCACCTTCGCGCCCAACTGGATGGACTGGCCGATGCTCTACCGCGACAACCCGGTGGAGGTGGCGCCCGGCATGGTGTTCTTCTGCCACATGCTGATCTTCGACAGCGAGGCGGGCCTCGCCATGACCCTCGGGCGCACCAGCGTGATCGGCGAGGCCGGCGCCGAGCCCCTGTCGCGCGCGCCGCTCGACCTGGTCGCGGCGTAAGCGGGCGCGCAGTCCGTGCCCCACGTCATCCTGTTCTCGATGTTCCTGGTGCTGGGGCTCCTGGCGACCTGCGTCCTGATGTGAACGACCGGCGGCCGAGGACGAGCGACGCGACGTCCGGTCAAAATCGCACCGTCAGCGTGGTTCAATCTGGTCGGGGACTGCACTAGACGTACCTTAACCCCTCTGGAACCCCTCCGGTGCATTCAATCGGCCAGGCGAAGGGGCAAATGGGCAGCGGAACGGGCCCGAGCACCAGAGCGGCGGTGCGGCGTAAGTTCGTTTACAGACCTGAAGCGCGTTGTTACAGTCCGCCCGCCTCGGGTCCGGAGGGACGTCCTAGGGGGAATTCTTGAGGAAAATGCGCGGCTTGGCTGGCAGTCGGCGTTCGCCTCGCGACAGGCTCGGGAAGCCGTCGTGAAGATCCTGACCGGCAACAGCAATCGGCCCCTGGCCGAAGCGATCTCTGCCTATCTCAACTTGCCTTTGACCAAGGCGAGCGCCCGGCGCTTCTCCGACATGGAGGTCTTCGTCGAGATCCAGGAGAACGTGCGCGGCGAGGACGTCTTCGTCATCCAGTCGACCTCCTATCCGGCCAACGACAACCTGATGGAGCTGCTGGTGGCGATGGACGCGCTGAAGCGCGGCTCGGCGCGGCGCATCACCGCGGTCATCCCCTACTACGGCTACGCCCGCCAGGACCGCAAGTCGGGCCCGCGCACGCCGATCTCGGCCAAGCTGGTGGCCAACCTGATCACCTCCGCCGGCGCCGACCGGGTGCTGACGCTGGACCTCCACGCCGGCCAGATCCAGGGCTTCTTCGACGTGCCCACCGACAACCTCTTCGCCGCGCCGGTCTTCACCAAGGACATCGAGGAGCGCTGCAACAACCAGGCGCTGACCGTCGTCTCGCCCGACGTCGGCGGGGTGGTCCGCGCCCGCGCCATCGCCAAGCGGATCAACGCCGACCTGGCGATCATCGACAAGCGGCGCGAGCGCGCCGGCGTCTCCGAGGTCATGCACATCATCGGCGACGTCAAAGACACCCGCTGCATCCTGGTGGACGACATCGTCGATTCCGCCGGCACGCTGTGCAACGCGGCGGTCGCGCTGATGGACGCCGGCGCGACGGCGGTGAGCGCCTACGTCACCCACGGCGTCCTGTCGGGCGGGGCGGTCGCGCGCGTCAGCTCCTCGCCGCTCGACGAACTGGTGATGACCGACAGCATTCAGGCGACCGAAGCGGTAAGGGTTGCACACAATATCCGACAGCTTACAATCGCGCCGCTTTTGGGCGAGGCGATGCGGCGGATCAGCGACGAGAAATCGGTCTCGAGCCTGTTCGACTGAGCCTCGCGCGCCACGCGCCCGAACGGAAGAGCCCAATCGGGCGGGCCCAATCGGACGGGCCCAGACGAAACAGCCAAGCGACGGCGGCGCCGGCACCCCTGGAGGCCGGGCCGGAGGCAGCGGCGAAGGGCCGCCGCCGAGCCGAGATGAGATAGCGACGAGAAGGACGAGCGAACCATGAGCCAGATTCACAACCTTTCGGCGGAGCCGAAGGAGCGGGCCGGAAAGGGGGCCGCCCGCGCCGCGCGCCGCGCCGGGCGCATCCCCGGCGTCATCTACGGCGCCAAGCAGCCGCCCCTCATGATCACCCTGGATCCGCAGGAGATGAGCCGCGAGATGCGCGGCGGCGGCTTCTTCACCACCCTGTTCGACGTCAAGGTGAACGGCGGAAGCGAACGGGTCCTGGCCCGCGACCTGCAGCTCCATCCGGTCAGCGAGCGGCCGCTCCACGTCGATTTCCTGCGGGTCAGCAGCACCACGGTGGTCGTGGTGGAGGTGCCCTGTCATTTCGTCAACGACGAGGAGTCGCCGGGCATCAAGCGCGGCGGCGTCCTGAACGTGGTGCGCCACACCCTGGAGCTGTCGTGCCGGGCCGACGCCATCCCGAACGAAATCGTCATCGACCTGACCGGCCTCGAGATCGGCGATTCGGTGCACATCAGCCAGATCGATCTGCCCGAGGGCGTCAAGCCGACCATCACCGACCGCGACTTCACCGTCGCCTCGATCGCGGCGCCCAGCGTCGTCAAGGAAGAGGCGGCCGAGGAAGCCGAGGGCGAGGAGGAAGCCGAAGAGGGCTTCGAGGTGGACGAGGAAGGCCGGCCGATCGAGCCCGAGGAGGGCGCCGCGGAGGGCGAGGAGAAGTCCGAGGAGTGACACGGACGGCGCCGCGGCGCTGTCCCCACGGGATTCCCCACGGGATTGGGTGATGCTGTTGCTCGTCGGCCTGGGCAAACCGGGTCCCCGCTATGCCGGCAACCGGCACAATATCGGCTTCATGGCGGTGGACGAGATCGTCCGCCGCCATGGCTTCGGCCCGTGGCGCAGCCGCTTCCAGGGCCGGGTGTCTGAAGGCCGGCTCGGCGGGGAGAAACTTCTGGCGCTCGA
>JAWWCG010000418.1:0-4036 GCA_033720555.1 Kiloniellales bacterium
GATCTACCGCGCCCTCGGCGCGCGGTCTTAGTCTGCCGGCGGCGCGCGGCGCCGCATGAAGATCGCCTTGCCGTCGCCGTCGTGATAGTAGTCCGGCAGCTCGGCCACTTGGCGGTAGCCCATGGCCCGGTAGAAGGCGCGTGTCGGGGCGTAATTCTTCGATGTCGAGGTGTCGATGTAGATCCGTTCGGCGCCGCGCGCGCTCATCAGCGCCTCCGCGCGCCGGAGCAGCTCACGGCCCACGCCGCCGCGCTGCGCCTGGGGGCGCACGACGATCCAGTAAAGGTCCCAGCGCCCGGGCGCCCCTGGAATCGGCCCGAAACACGCATAGCCGACCGCTCGCCCCGCCCGCTCGGCGAAGAGAAAGTCGTAGCCGCTGCTCGGCCCCTTGGCGAGGCGCTCGTCCACCAGCTCCACCGCGACGTCGATCTCGTCCTGGGTGAACATGGCGGTCTCCTCCACCATGCGGCGCACGTCCGTCGCGTCCTCGCGCCGGAGGGTCTCCCGCCACTCCAGGGGAGCCGCACCGCGCGCCGCGCCCCGGCCCGCCGCACCCCGGCCCCGCGCAGACGGCGGTCCCGCCGCCGACGTTCGGGCGCCGGCGAGGAGCCCTATCGAGAGGCGGCGCAGGTCGGTCGCGAGGTCTCGAATTCGCCGGCCGGCGTCGCGCATCACCGAGGCCGGATGCCGGACTTTCCACGCGACGTCGTCGGCCGCCTTGCGCACCGGGGACACGGCCTATCGCAGCTCCGCGACGGCGCTCTCGGCCGAAGCGCCCGCCGGCAGAGCCGCGCAGATCCGCGCGACCACCTGGTCACGTCCATGGCCACCCTCCTCGGCTGCGGCCAGGAAACCGGCGTCCGGCGACAGGCAAGGATTGGCGTTCACCTCAAGGACCCAAGGCTGGCCGGCCGCGTCGACCCGGACATCGATCCGCGCGTAGCCCCTGAGGCCGAAGACTCGCCAGCATTGGCGCGCGATCGCGGCGAGGCGCGCCTTGAGGGCGCTGTCTTCGCGACGGTCGACGAAGGATCTGACGGTATGTTGGTAGGCGAAGCTGTCGGGATCCCACTTCGCTTCGTAGTCGACGATCCGCGGCCGCTCCGGCGGATAGTCGACGAACAGCATCTCCGCGATGGGCAGGACCGCCGGCCCGGCAGGGCCGTCCAAGAGCGAGATATTGAACTCCCGGCCGTCGATGTAGCGCTCGGCGAACCAGTCGCCGCCGCCGAAGGGGCTCAGCTGGCGCAGCCGCCGGCGGACCTGGCCGCCCGCGACCAGGGAATCCCGGTCAAGGCCGATCGAGGCGTGCTCCCACGCCGATTTGACGATGTAGCGGGTCCCCGCTTGGCACCTCGGCCGCGGCAGCGTCGCCCAGTCGGGGGTGGGGATGCCGGCGCTCGTCATGACGCGCTTGGCGAGCGGCTTGTTCGAGGTCAGGTACAAGGCTTCGGCGCCGCAGCCCGTGAAAGCGATGCCGCGGCTTTCCAGGACCGCCGGCACCAGGTGGATGAGCCGCCCCGAGCCGCCGAGGGACTCGACGAGGTTGAATACCAGGGCGGGCGGTCGCAGCGCCAGCCGGTCGAGAACCGTCAAGTCGAGGTCGAGGGACCGAACGGCGACCCGGTAGCCGAGCGTGGCCAAGGAACGGGCGACGGTCCGCACCTGCTCGAGGGTGTCCTGCTGGTCCGCCTCGGCGCCCTCGGCGACGGCGTCGTGAAGGATCAGGGCCGATCCGGCGCCGTTGGACCGCCGCCGCGCCGCGGTTATGCCGGCACGGCTTGGGGCAAGCGGCCGACGCGGCTCGTGGCCGGTCGAGAGCGTTCCAGGCATGAGTCGATGATCCGGTTCACCAACTGGTCGTAGCTCCAGCCGGCTAGCTCAGAAAGGATGACGAGGTCGGAATGCCCGGGCCGCAGGCCGGCCAGCGGGTTGACCTCGAGGAACTGCGGCACGCCGCGGGCATCCGATCTTAGGTCGACGCGGCCGCCGTCGCGGCACCCGAGCGCACGCCAGGCCGCCAATGCGGTTTGCGCGGCGCGCGCGGCCTCCGCGTCGTCGGCCAGCGCGTACGCCACCCGCTCGGCGCAGAGCTCCTTGTTGAGGTAGGAATAGGCGCCCAGCTCGGCCGTGCTCAGCAGCTTGATCTCCATGACGGCGATCACCTCGGCCGCCGGCCCGCTTCCCACGATGCCGACCGTGAACTCTCGGCCCGGCAGGAAGGTCTCGACCAGGACCGCTTGGCGATAGCGGTCGAGCAGCCGGGTGACGGTCGTCACCAGCTCGTTCCAGGATTGGATGCGCGAGGCCTCGGTGATGCCCTTGCCCGTGCCCTCCGCCACCGGCTTGGCGAACACCGGGAAGTCCAGCGGCTGCTCGACGATCTGGCTTTCCCTCTCGATCGACATGAAGGCCGCCGTGGGCAGGCCGTGATCGCGCACGATGCGCTTGGCCATGGCTTTGTCCAGGGTCAGCGCCATGGTGAGCGGATCGGAGAAGGTGTAGGGGATGCCGTAAGCGTCGAGCAGCGCCGGCACCTGGGCCTCTCGGCCCACGCCGTGCATGCCCTCGGCAATGTTGAAGACGAAATCCCAGCGCTTTCCCGCCGCCAGGCGCGAGACGAGCGCGCGGATGTTGCCGATCCGCTCGACCTTGAAGCCGCGCCGCTTGAGGACGCCCTCGATCGCGGCGATGGTTTCCGGCGCGTCGAACTCGGCGGTTTCCTCCTCGCCGAATCCCTTGGCGAGATAGTGTTGACGCAGGTCGTAGGTGAGACCGACGCGCATGGCTAGCGCCTCCCCTCGCACGGCCGCGCGGCCGTCGCCTCGACGGGGTCGTGGTAGCGATAGACCTTGCCCTCGTAGTTGCGCAGCAAGAGGTCGCCCTGCTCGCGGCCGACCACGTAGTCGGGCAGAAGGGGAATCTTGCCGCCGCCGCCCGGCGCGTCGACCACGTAGGTCGGCACGGCGTAGCCGGTGGTGTGGCCGCGCAGATCCCGCATGATCTCGAGGCCCTTCGTGACCGAGGTGCGAAAGTGCGCCGAGCCGGTGATGGGATCGCACTGATAGAGATAGTAGGGCCGCACCCGGCGCTGCAGCAGGCCGTGGAAGAGCATCTTGAGGACGGCGCTGTCGTCGTTGATGCCCCTGAGCAGAACTGTCTGGCTGCCGAGCGGGATGCCGGCGTCGGCCAGGCGGCCGCAGGCTTCGGTGACCTCCGGCGTGAGCTCCGAGGGATGGGTGAAGTGGATGCTCATCCAGAGCGGATGATGGCGCTTGAGGGTGCGCACCAGATCCCGGGTCACGCGCTGCGGCAGGACGACCGGCACCTTGGTGCCGAGCCGCACGAACTCCACGTGCGCGATGGCATGCAGCCGGCTCAGGAGATAGTCGAGCTTGTCGTCGGCCAGGGTCAGCGGATCGCCGCCGGAGATCAGCACGTCGCGGATCTCGGGGTGCGCCTCGACGTATGCCAGGGCCCGGTCCCACTGGGAGACGCTGAAGCTGTACTCGCCGCCCGGCTCGCCGACCATGCGCGAGCGCGTGCAGTAGCGGCAGTAGGTGGAGCAGAAGCCGGTGGCGAGAAAGAGGACTCGGTCGGGGTAGCGGTGGACCAGCCCCGGCACGCTGCTGTCGGCGTCCTCGTGCAGCGGATCGTCCGATTCGCCCGGCGAGCGGTGGTACTCGCCGCCGACCGGGATATGGGTCCGGCGCAAGGGCTCGAGCGGGTCGTCCCGGCTCATCAGGCTGGCGTAATAGGGCGTGATTCCCAGCGGCAAGGAACCGTGGTGGCGCGCGATGGCGTCACACTCGTCATCGGAAAGCCGGAAGATCTGCGACAGCTTGGCGAGCGTGCGCAGGCGGTTGCGGGATTGCCAACGCCAATCGTTCCAGTCGTCGGCGCTGGCTTCCGGGAAATACTGCTGCAGGAACCGGCGGCTTTCGCGGCTGATCGGGAAACGAACGGTCGGCCGGATCTTTGGCGAGGTGCGGGGCAACGGTGGCGCGTGGCCATTGCCCTTCATAAGCGCGGTCGC
>JAWWCG010000419.1:0-4028 GCA_033720555.1 Kiloniellales bacterium
CGCTTCCAGCGGTCATAATTCGGTCCCAATTGCCATGATTTAACCGAATTTCAAAGGCCTAGCCATTAGGCTGGACAGATGAACAGCGATTCCGTAGAATCTTAGCCGAATCATGGGGCTATCCGTCGATCTTTTCGGCGGATTTTCGCGTCGAAGGTTAACAATCTTGACATTAACGATGAATCGTCATTTGCGAAGCCTTCGAGTCGCCCTGCTCACCGTCGCAACGCTGGTCTTTGTGGTCGCCGCTGAGAGCGCGGAGGCGCGCTATGCGGCGATCGTGGTCGAGTTCGAGTCCGGCGAGGTGCTGCACGAGACCAACGCGGACACCCGCAACCATCCGGCCTCCCTCACCAAGATGATGACCCTCTACATGCTGTTCGAGGCCCTGCGGGACGGCCGGGTGAAGCCGGATCAGGCGCTCAAGGTCTCGCGCCGCGCCGCCGGCATGCCGAATTCCAAGCTGGGCCTGAAACAGGGCGAGACCATCAGCGTCGACGACGCCATCCTGGCCCTGGTCACCAAGTCGGCCAACGACGTCGCCGTGGTGATCGCCGAATCGCTCGCCGAGAGCGAGATCGAATTCGCCCAGAAGATGACGGCCAAGGCGAAGGCCCTGGGCATGACCCGCACCTCGTTCCGCAACGCCTCGGGGCTCTACAACCGCGGACAGCTCAGCACCGCGCGCGACATGGCGACGCTGGCGCGGGCCCTCATTCGCGATTTTCCCGAGCGCTATCCGTCCTTCGCGACGCGCAAGTTCCGTTTCAACGGCCGGGTCTATCGCAACCACAACACGCTGCTGCGCAACTACGCGGGCGCGGACGGCATGAAAACCGGATACATCCGGGCCTCCGGATACAATCTGGCGGCCTCCGCCCGGCGCGACGGCACCCGGCTGGTGGCGGTGCTGTTCGGCGGCAAGTCCTCCAAGCGGCGCGACCGGCAGGTGGCGAGCCTGCTGGACCGGGGGTTCCGCAAGCTGAGCGATCCGATCTATCTGCCGACCGGCGGCATGGTCAAGCAGGACATCCTGCCGCCGGCCGAAAAGCCGCAGGTTCTGGCCGCGGCGGCGCTCCAGCGGCGCGAGGCGGTCGCCGCCCAGGCGCGCGCCTTCGACGTGGAGCGGATCTGGGGCGTGCAGGTCGGCGCCTTCTATTCCTATGGGCCGGCCAAAAAGGCCGCCGAGGCCGCCGCGGGCCGCCTGCCCGACATGTTCGCCGATGCCAGCATCGCGATCACCAACGTCAAGGGCCAGAACGGCAAGATCTACCGGGCGCGCCTGCTCGGCATGAGCGAGGGCCATGCCCGCACGACCTGCCAGCGGCTGAAGGCCCTGCGCACCGACTGCCTGGTGGTGCGCGACCGCACCGGCCTCAAGCTGGCGCACAACGTCGGCAGCTAATCCCCGAGATCGCCCGACTCTCGCCAGGCCTTGAGGCGTCGGCGCACCGGCCAGGCGATCTCGACCGAGCCGCTTTCGAGGCGCTCGAACTCCCGAACCCATAGCCGCACCTGGGGCATCAGCCGGGCCTTGTGATGGAGCTGCCACCGGCGCAGGGTCCAGGGCGCCGCGCTCGCCCGGCGCGCGCTGTCCGCCAGCAGCACCCAGGCATCGAGCCGCCGGCCCTCGGCGTCGACCGCCAGGAGTCGCTGCGGCCGGTAGTCCGGCCCCTCGAAATTGAACAGGCGCAGCAGATCGTCGAGCTCGAGCCCCTCGGCCAGCTCGCCGCGGACCCGCGCGCCGCTGCGCCGAACCAGGATGGGAAACGCGCCGCGCCGCGCGCGATAGGGCCGGAAGCCTGGCAGCACCGCCGGCCGCACGCTGAGCCGCGCGGCGCGCACGCCCAGCACCGTGCGGCGCACCTCGGGGTCGCGCAAGGTGCCGTAGAAGAAAAACCGCATCGCCTGCGAGGTCCCGCTCGAGCGAGGTCCGCCGCCTCAAAAATCCGGCAGATCGAGTCCGCTGGCCTCCAGGTGAGCCCGCAAGGCCCGCTTGAGGCGGGCCAGGCCGGCCTCGTCGGCCGCCTCGCAGCGGGCGACCAGAACGTCCTGGGTGTTCGACGCCCTGAGCAGCCACCAGCCGTCGTCGGCGCGCACCCGCACGCCGTCGAGCGTCACCACGTCGGCCTTCTCCGCCTCGAGGCGCGCGCGCACCTCGTCGATCACCGCGCTCTTGCGCTCCTCCGCGCAGGGAAAGCGGATCTCCGGCGTGTTGACGACCTGCGGCAGGCTGTCGCGGAACTCGGCCAGGGTTTCGCCGCTCGACGCCACGTCGGCCAGCAGCCGAACCGCAGCGTAGAGCGCGTCGTCGTAGCCGTAGTAGCGGTCGGCGAAAAACAGATGGGCGCTCATCTCCCCGGCGAAGGCGGCCTTCTCTTCCTTCATCTTGGTCTTGATCAGCGAGTGGCCGGTCTTCCACATGATCGGCCGGCCGCCGGCGCGCGCGATCTCGTCGAACAGCACCTGGCTGGCCTTGACGTCGGCGATGAAGGTAGCGCCCGGCTGGGCGCGCAGGATGCTCCGCGCCAGGCGCAGCATGATCTGATCGCCCCACAGGATGCGGCCCCGCTCGTCGACCACGCCGATGCGGTCGCCGTCGCCGTCGAAGGCGATGCCCAGGTCGCAGCCCTCGCGTGCGACCAGGTCGATGAGCTGCGTCAGGTTCGCCGGCACGGTGGGATCGGGATGATGGGCCGGAAAGGTCCCGTCGATGGCCGCGTTGAGCAGGAAGTGACGCCCGGGCAGCCGGTCGCAGAGGGCCGCCATGGCCTCGCCCGCCGCGCCGTTGCCGGCGTCCCAGGCGACGCTCAGGCGCTCGATCTCCGGCACCGATTCCTGCATCAGGCGATCGACGTAGGCCTCGAACACGGGCTCGTCGCTCACCTCGCCCCGCCCCTCGGCCCAATCGCCGGTCTCGGCGATGCGCCTGAGCTCCTGGATCGCGGCGCCGTAGACCGAGCCGTGCTGCAGGACCATCTTGAAGCCGTTGTACTCCGGCGGGTTGTGCGAGCCGGTCACCATGATGCCGGCGTCGGCCGGCAGGTGATGGCTCGCGAAATAGAGCATCGGCGTCGGCCCGCGGCCGATCCGCACGACATCGACGCCGCTCGACGCCAGGCCCTCGACCAGGGCGCCCTCCAGCTCCGGCGACGACAGGCGGCCGTCGTAGCCGACCGCCACCCGCCGCGCGCCCGCGTCGTGCATCAGACTGCCGAAGGACCGGCCGAGGGCGCGGGCGTCGTCGCGGTCGAGGCTCTGTCCGACCACGCCGCGAATGTCGTATTCGCGAAGGATCGTGGGATCGAAACGGTGGCCGGCGCTCATCGCTCGGGCTGGGTCTCTTCGACGGGACGCCCGACGCAGCTATAGCGGAACCCGAGTTCGACCATTTCCCCGGGGTCGTAGACATTGCGCAGGTCGACCACGACCGGCGTCTTCAGACTGCGCCGCACGCGCCCGAGATCGAGCGCGCGGAACTCGTTCCACTCGGTGAGGATGACCAGGGCATCGGCGCCCTCGATCGCCGAATAGGCGTCCTCGCACCAGGTCACGCCCTCCAGGAGCTCGCCGGCCTCGCTCATGCCGGCCGGGTCGTAGCCGCGCACGCGCGCGCCCGCCGCCCGCAGGGCGGGGACGATCACCAGGCTGGGCGCGTCGCGCATGTCGTCGGTGTTGGGCTTGAAGGTGACGCCGAGCACGGCGAGGGTCTTGCCGTCGACCGAGCCGCCGCACGCCTCGACGACCCGCTCGGCCATGGCCTTCTTGCGCTGGCTGTTCACGGCCACGACGGTTTCGACGAGCTGTAGCCGCCGGCCGGCCAGCTCGCCGGTCCGGGTGAGCGCCAGCGTATCCTTGGGAAAGCAGGACCCGCCGTAGCCCGGGCCGGGATGGAGGAACTTGCCGCCGATGCGCCGGTCGAGTCCCATGCCGCGGGCCACGCCGTGGACGTCGGCGCCCACCTTCTCGCAGAGATCGGCGATCTCGTTGATGAAGGTGATCTTGGTCGCCAGGAACGCGTTGGCGGC
>JAWWCG010000420.1:0-4014 GCA_033720555.1 Kiloniellales bacterium
ATGGGCGCATGGCCTTCGTCCGATCCCCCGATAACATCTCGATCGAGCTGCTGCAGAAAGGCGAGGCCCTGCCGCCGAAGGAACCGTGGGCCTCGATGGCCAACACCGGCGAGTGGTGACGGCCGGCCCGCGGCCGTCGATGCGCTCCTGCCAGGCGCGAACGCGGCGGCTATAGGTGGGGCGGCCGTTGGCGGGTCGGCGGCGGCAGGTCGCAGACGCCGGTCCCGGCAAGCGGTCGGCTCAAGCCGCGAGCCAGACGATTAGGGCGATGATCGCGATCCCGCATATGGCGGACAGGCCGTACTTATTCCACATATTGAGATCGGACCAGAACCGCATGACGTTCACGGGCGTGTCTCCTTTGCGTGTCCAGGTTGTGACACTAGCATAAGGACGGCGGCTGTGCCCACGCGATCGCGGCCCCTTGCACCCGCGCGCCGCCGTGCGCCGCCGCGCGGGAGGGGCAGGCGGTTGGCATCGACCGGGCGTGCGCCCATACTTCGAGACATGCGACCTCCGCTGCCGTTGGACCCTGTGGCGCTCTGCCGCCGCGCGCGACGGTCCCGGGCGGCCCCGCGACGGGGCCGCGCGGGCGCGGCCCTGCTGGCGGCCCTGCTGGCGGCCCCGCTGGTCGGCTATCCCGCCGCGCGCGCTGCCGCCCAGGGCGATGCCTGCTCGGGCCCGGCGCCGGTGTGCGCGGCGCGCGAGTCGGTGTTCCTCGTCTCGTCGTTCGACCCGGTCGGCAGCGCCGTGCGCATCGGGCCGACCCGCCTGGTGACGGCGCGCCACGTGGTCGCCGACGAGGCGGTGGCGACAGTCTATCTCGCCGACGGACGGACCATCGAGGCCGAGGTGGTGGCGACCGATTATCCCGGCGACCTGGTGCTGCTGGAGGGCGCGCGCTTGCCGCCGGGCCCGAGCCTGAGCCCGGCCGAGGTCTCGCCCGACGCGGCCCTCTACACGGTCGGCGCCGACGTCGCCTCGCGGCGCATAAGGGTCTACCAGCCGGGCCGCCTGCTCCTGGCGCCGCCGACCGACCGGCCGCTCGCGCGCCTGCATCACGACGCCTACAGCCAGCCGGGACACAGCGGCGGCGCCCTGGTGGACGAGACCGGCGCCCTGGTCGGCATCGTCGCCTCCGGCGGCGAGAACCGCTTCGAGGCGATCCCCGCCGTTGCCATCGCGCGCCTGACGGCGCGCAGCGGGCCGGAGATGGCGGCGGCCAGCGCCGAGACCGGCGCCGCGGTGCGCGAATGCACGCTACTGCTCGAGGACCACTTCGCCCCCGGCCAGCCGCTTGGCGACGCGGTGGCCGAGGCGATCGAGACCGCGTGCCGCCGGTCCGGCAACCGCCAGCTCCTCGACCTGGCCGGCCAGACCCTGGGCCGCGACGGCCGTCTGGCGGAGGCCATCGCCCTGTTCGAGCAGGGGCTCGCCGAAGACCCCAACGCCGTCAACACGCGCATCGGGCTGGCCGTCACGTTGCATCTGGCGCGGGAGTTCGAGGCGGCCCTGCCGCACCTGCGTTGGCTGCTGCAGCACGCCGACACGGACCTGACGGTCTTGCGCCTGGCCATCCAGGCCGGCGTCTGGGGCGGCGACGAGGCGCTCGCCCGGCAGGCCCTGGAGCGGCTGCGGGTCGTCAACCCGCAGAGCGTCGCGGCGGCCGAACGGTTCCTCGACGATCCGCCGCCGCGGCCGCCGAAGGCGCCGTGAGGCTCACCCGTCGTCGGCCGGGTTGGGGATCCAGCCCACCGCGAGGCGGGGCGCGCCGCGGTCGAAGGGCGCGACCGCCCGGTCGAACAGCGCCCGCTTGAGCTCGGCCGCCCGCCAGTCCGGGTGCGCGCGCTTGAGGCGCGCGGCGAGCGCCGCGACCCGCGGCACGGCGTAGCTCGATCCCGACGCGCTGCCGCGCGCGCCGCGATAGTCCGTCACCTCGAGCCGCTCGGCCGGCACCATGAGGTCGACGCTCTCGGCGCCCCAGTTGGAGCCCGGCGCGAGCCGGCCGAAATCGTCGGACGAGGTGACGACGACCATGTTCTCCAGCGCCAGGCTGGCGGGGTAGAGGGGGGCCGCGTCGATGTCGCGGCCGTCGTTGCCGGCGGAGACGACGAACAGCAGGTCCGGGTGCGCCGCCGCCGCCTCGGCGAAGCTCGCCCAGTCCTCGGGGTTCCGGCTGCCCATGGGCAGGGCGACGATGTCGGCCCCCGCGGCGGCGGCGACGGTCACCGCCTCGGCCATGCGCGTCATGTCCGGCCGGGGATAGCGAAGCGGCAGCAGGCGGACCTGCGGCGCCTCCGCGATCAGCACGCTGGCGACCGGCGTGCCGTGGCGGATCGGGAAGAACGGCGAGCCCCGGACATCGCCGTCGAACGGCCGGTCGTCGCCGTCCCAGAGATCGCGGCCGAGCGGCCGGCCGCTCTCGTCGCGCGCCAGGCGGCGGGCGATCTCCGGCAAGAGGTAGTTCACCCCGCTGTCGATATGGGCCACCGTGACGCCGCCCGGGTCGTCGCCCGCCGGCACCGGCGGGTTGAGCGGCTCGACCGTTTCGACGGTCGCCAGGTCCGCGGCGTAGAGCACCAGGTCGCGGGCCGCGCCCTCCGGACCGTAGCGGATCGCCCGGGCGTGCTGCAGGCGGCAGTCGCCGTCGGCGAGGGCCATCATGATCGGCCGATCCGCGGCGAGGTCGCGCACCTCGAAGGCGACGCGCCGCAGCGTCTCGCCGGTGCGCGCCGCGGCGACGACCAGCGCCATGCCCTCGGCGCCGTTCTCGAGACGGATCTCGCGCCGCGACCAGAGGCCGAACTCGCCTTGATCCGCGACGCCGGCGAGGGCGTAGCCGGGCAGCGCGCTTGCCAGGCTTTCGGACTGGGCCTCCGGCTCCAGGATGCCCTGCGGGCAGAGCGCCGCCGGCGCCTTTCGCAGCACCGCCCGCGCTGCGTCTTCCGCGCCGTCCGTCGCCGCGAGGCCCGGCGGCACGGCGGACATCGTGGCGGCGAGCGCGGCGACCCACAGGATGAGACCAAGACGTCCCCCGGCACGAGTGCTCACACGCCGTCTCCCGCGTTCTGGCATCTGCGACGACGGCATTGTGGACGCTTGCGCGCGCAGGGCACAGGGCTAAAGCGGATCCCGGTTCGAGCGCTCCCCGCTCTACCCACCGGCCGGCTCGGCCCTGGCGACGAACGGCTTTTTCACGACACGCGCGCCGGTCCGGCCGAAGGGGGTCTCGACCGCGAAGCGGGCGCCCGGGACGGAGAAGCCGGTTTGCACCATGGCGTAGCCGATGTTCATATCAAGACGCGGCGAGTAGACCGCGCCGGTCACCTCGCCGATCTTCTCGTCGCCGTCGAAGGCCGGCCAGCGGTCTTGGAACGCGCCGCTGGGCAGCGGGTCGCCGTCCAAGCGGATGCCGGCCAGCCGGCGGGCGACGCCCTGGTCCCTGATGCGTTGGAGCGCGGCCTTGCCGATGAACTCGGCGGACTTCATCGGCTCCAGCATCCAGTCGAGGCCGGCCTCGTAGGGATTGACGTCCAGCGAGATGTCGCAGCCGTAGCCGAGTATGCCCGCCTCGAAGCGCCGGATGTCCGACGGGCCCGCGGCGACGATCCCCTGCGGGCGGCCGGCGGCCATGATCCGCTCCCACAGGGCCTCGCCGTGGCGGCTGTCGCGAAGAAAGATCTCGAACCCGACCTCGCCGCTCCAGCCGCTGCGCGACAGCATGACGGGGATGCCGTCGAGGTCGAGCTGGCGGATCTCGTAGAACTTCAGGCCCCGGCCGCGCTCGCCGAACAGCGCCTCGACGACGGCCGGCGATTTCGGTCCCTGAACCTGAAGCGGGGAGACGTCCGGTTCGCAAATCGACACCGTCATGCCGGCGAACACCGCCACGCCCTTGGCCCAAAGAATGAGATCGCTGTCCGAGGCGGACATCCAGAACTGCCGGTCCGACAGGCGAAACAGGACGGGGTCGTTGACGATCCCGCCTTCCGCCGAGGTGACGACGAGGTAGCG
>JAWWCG010000421.1:0-4005 GCA_033720555.1 Kiloniellales bacterium
CGGCGTGGCGCCCCGCTCACGTTTGGGCTCCGGCCGGGACGGCCTCGGCCAGGCGCCGGCGGGCCTGGGGGAGCTCCCGGTCTTGGGGGTGGAAGACGTGGCGCTCGAGGAAGTAGCCGGTGAGCGCCAGCCCGGCGCCGACCTCCAGCGGCCCGCCGCCGCCGCGCCCGGCCAGGAAGCCGGGCAGCGCCAGGAGGCGCTCGCGATAGGGCTCGCCGGCGGCCAGCGAGACGGCGCGGCCGGTGCGCGGGCTGACGTAGGCGAGCCGATCGTTGTCGCCGCCCGCGGCGCAGCGCGTGAGATCGAGCCCGAAGCCGAGCTCGGCCAGGAGCGCCAGCTCCCAACGCACGTAGGCCTCGGCCCAGTAGTCGCCCTCCATCGCCGCCAGCAGCGCCAGGAAACCGTGATAGCAGGCCGGATGGGGCTCGCGCTCCGGCAGGGCGCGCTCGCTCACCGCGGCCGCCGCCGTCAGCGCCGCCAGGCGCCCGGGATCGTCGAACAGGCGCGCCGCGTGGCTCGCCAAGGGCTCGCAGGCGAAGTTGCCGAGATGGTCGGCGAGCCGCGCCCGCCACTGGGCGCGCACCCGGTTGCCGGCCTGATAGATGGCGCGGGCCTTCGGGCCCTGCCCGCCGCGCACCAGGCCGGCATGGCGGCCGTGCCGCTCGGTCAGCAGGGTGACCACGGCCGAGCTCTCGCCGTGCGGCCGGGCCGACAATACGATCGCCTCGTCGAGCCACTCCATCGCCCGTCAGGCCTCGTAATCCAGGCCCCAATGGCGGTAGCGCTCGGGGTCCTCCAGCCAGTTCCGGCGTACCTTGACGAACAGGAAGAGGTGCACCCGGCGCTCCAGCGAGCTCTCAAGTTCTTTCTGAGATTCTTCGCGTACCGCTTTGATAAGAGATCCAGATTTTCCGATCACAATCGCCTTTTGGGTGTCCCGCTGGACGTAGATGGTCTGCTCGATCTTCACGCTGCCGTCCTCGAAATCCTGCCAGCGCTCGGTCTCCACGGTGAGCGCGTAGGGCAGCTCCTCGTGCAGCCGCTCGAACAGCTTCTCCCGGGTCGTCTCGGCGGCCATGAGGCGCAGCGGCAGGTCGGAGAGCTGGTCCGCGGGATAGTGCCACGGCCCCGCCGGCATGGCGGCGGCGAAGAACGCCAGGACGTCGTCGACCCCGTCGCCGGTCAAGGCCGAGATCATGAAGGTGCGATCGATCAGGCCTTCGGCCTCGAACTCGGCGGCCAGCTCCAAGAGCCGCGGGCGCGGCACCAGGTCGATCTTGTTGAGCAGCAGCACCGCGCGGCGGCCGAGGTCCTTCAGGCCGTCGAGGATCAGCCGGGTGTCGGGATCGATCGCCGGGCGGTTGGCGTCGAACACCACGGCGACCACGTCGGCGTCGCGGGCGCCGGACCAGGCCGCCGCCACCATGGCGCGCTCGAGGCGCCGCCGGGGCGCGAAGATGCCGGGGGTGTCGACGAAGACGATCTGGCTGTCGCCGTGCACCGCGATGCCGCGCAGCCGCGCCCGCGTGGTCTGGACCTTGCGCGTGACGATGGCGACCTTGGCCCCGACGAGGCTGTTGATCAGGGTCGACTTGCCGGCGTTGGGCGCCCCCAGAAGAGCGACGAAGCCGCAGCGCGCGACGGACGCCGGAGGAACCTCGGGCGGTCCGCTCATGAGCCCCGGCCGCCGTCGGCCGCGTCCTCGACATGCGCCAGCAGGCGCTCGGCGGCGGCCTGCTCGGCGCTGCGCTTGGAGCGCCCCCGGGCGATCGCCGGCGGCAGGCCCTCGACCCGCACCTCCACGGTGAACAGGGGCTCGTGCGGCGGCCCTTCGCGGGCGACCTCCTCGTAGACCGGCAACGGCAGGGCGCGGCCCTGGGCCCACTCCTGCAGCGCGGTCTTGGCGTCCTGGGGCGGCCGGCGCTCGGCCTCCAGGTAGGGCGTCCAGTGGGGCAGCACGAAGCGTTCCGCCGCCTCGAGCCCGCCGTCGAGATAGAGCGCGCCGATCACCGCCTCGCAGGCATCCGCCAGCATCGACGGATTCTCGGCGCCGCCGGCCTCCTGCTCGCCCGGCCCGAAATCGATGTAGCGGCCGAGCCCGAACTCGCCGGCCACGTCCGCCAGGGTCTCCTTGCGGACCAGCGCCGCCAGCCGGCGCGCCAAGTCGCCCTCGGCTTCCTCGGGAAAGCGCGAGAACAGAAGCCTGGCGATGATCAGCCCCAGCACCCGGTCGCCGAGAAACTCGAGGCGTTCATAGCTGGTCGGGCCGCCGCCGGCGCCGCGCGTCGCACTCGCGTGGGTCAAGGCGCAGCGCAGCAAGGCGACGTTGGCAAAGGCGTGGCCGAGCCGGGCACCCAGCCGGGCGAGCTCACCGCCGGTGCCGCCGCCGGTGCCGGTGCCGGCGCGCGCTTGATCCGACGCCCGCGGGCCGGTCTCGCTCATGCCCCGCCGGCCTCGGCCAAAGCCGCCATCGACCGGAGGGCCATGTCAGTTGATTCCGCTGAAGATGCGTCCGAAGCGAATCACCCAGGGCCAGCGCCAGACCTCCCACCAGTTCGCCGAATCGTCGTGAGAGAAGAACAGGAACTCGGCGCGGCCGACCAGGTTCTCCGCCGGAACGTAGCCGACGTCGTACAACACCCGGCTGTCCCGGCTGTTGTCGCGATTGTCGCCCATGAAGAAATAATGCCCCTCGGGCACCACGTACTCGCCGGTGTTGTCCATGTGGTCGTTGTCGCTCGCCTCCCAGATCAGGTGCTGGCGCCCGTTCGGCAGGGTCTCGCGATAGACCTCGAAGGACCGCGTGCTGAAGGTGTCGGCATCCTGGACCTCGCCGATCTTCTCGCGTTTGACCGGCTCGCCGTTGATGTGGAGCACGCCCGCGACGACCTGGATGCGGTCGCCGGGCAGGCCGATCAGGCGCTTGATGTAATCGGTTTCGTTGTCGGACGGCTTCTTGAACACGATCACGTCGCCGCGCTCCGGCTCGGAGCCGAGGATCCGCCCATCGAACAGCGGCAGGCCCCAGGGCAGGGAATAGCGGCTGTAGCCGTAGGAATACTTGGACACGAAGAGATAGTCGCCCACCAGGAGCGTCGGCTTCATCGACCCCGAGGGGATGTTGAACGGCTCGAAGGCGAAGGTGCGCACCACCATGGCGATCAGAATCGCGTAGATCACCGTGCGGACGGTCTCCCACAGCGCGCTTGGCTTGCGATCTTGCATCGACTGTTCCAACTGTCTCACCGTCGTCTTGGAGGATCCCGCGGGCGGCTTAGTCGCTGTCGGTCCCGGGCACCGCCGAGATGATGACGATCGCCTGGGCCAGGGGATAGTCATCGGTCAGGGTCACGTCGATTTGGGCCGTCATACCCTCTGGCGTCATCTCGGCCAAGCGCTTCTTCGCGCCGCCGCTCAAGGCCATGGTCGGCTTGCCGCTCGCCAGGTTGACGACTCCCATGTGCCGCCAGTGGACCCCGCGGCGCGGCACGCCGGTGCCGAGCGCCTTGGCGCAGGCCTCCTTGGCCGCGAAGCGCTTGGCGTAGCTCGCCGCCCGCGCCGCGCGTCGTTCCGATTTCTGCTGCTCCACGCCGGTGAAGACCCGGGCGATGAACCGCTCGCCGAAGCGCTCCAAGGTGCGTTCGATGCGCCTGATATCGATCAGGTCGTTGCCGATTCCCAGGATCATGGCGCCGCCGCGGGCTGTGCTCGAGGGCGCGCGCGGGCTAGGCGCTGCGCGCCCCGCCTTCCTCGGCGCGCGCCTTGTCCATCAGCGCGCGCATCCGTCGGATCGCGCTGTCGAGCCCGCCGAAGATCGCCTCGCCGATCAGGAAGTGGCCGATGTTGAGCTCCGCGATGCTCGCGATGGCCGCGACCGGGCCGACCGTATCGAAGGTGAGGCCGTGGCCGGCGTGGCATTCCAGGCCCAGCGCCTCGGCCGTCGCCGCCGCCTCGACCAGGCGGGCGAGCTCGGCCCCTCCGCCTACAGACCCGCCGGCGAGACAG
>JAWWCG010000422.1:0-4005 GCA_033720555.1 Kiloniellales bacterium
GATGGCGACCATGACGTCGCAGTTGTACATCGCCAGATTGGCCTCGTAGGTGCCGTGCATGCCCAGCATGCCGAGGAACCTGGAATCCGAGGCCGGCAGCGCGCCCAGGCCCATGAGGGTGCTGGTGCAGGGATAGCCGGTCGCCGCGACCAGCTCGCGCAGGAGTTGGGAGGCCCTGGGTCCCGAGTTGATGACGCCGCCGCCGGAATAGAGGATCGGGCGCTTGGCGTTCGCCAGGATCTCCACGGCGCGCTCGATCTTGGCCGGCTCCGCCTTGACCTGCGGGCGATAGCTGCGGTGCTTCACCTCTTCGGGCGGCGTATAGGGTCCGCTCGCCTGCAGCACGTCCTTCGGCAGGTCGACCACCACCGGGCCGGGCCGGCCGTGGGTCGCCACGTAGCAGGCCTCGTGCATCAGCCGCGGCAGGTCGGCGATCGACTTGACCAGATAGTTGTGCTTGGTGCAGGGCCGCGTGATGCCCGTGGTGTCGGCCTCCTGAAAGGCGTCGTTGCCGATCAGATGGGTCGGCACCTGGCCGGTCAGGCAGAGCACCGGGATGGAATCCATCAGCGCGTCGGTCAGGCCGGTGACCGCGTTGGTCGCGCCGGGACCGGAGGTCACCAGCACCGCGCCGATCTTTCCGGTGGAGCGGGCGTAGCCTTCGGCGGCGTGCACCGCCCCCTGCTCGTGGCGCACCAGGATGTGGCGCAGGTGGTTCTGCTCGAAGAGCGCGTCGTAGATGGGCAGGACAGCGCCGCCGGGATACCCGAAAATGACATCGATGCCCTGATCCAACAGGGCCTTGATCACCATTTTCGATCCGGTCATGTGGTCGGCTGCCATGGCTCCCTCTCGTATCTCGACTCGCACGCGAACCTCCGGTTCGGCCCCCTGTTCGAACCGGATTGCAACACCTTAGGTCCTGTCACGCGAACCTGCACCCCCAACGCGCCGGGCGGACGCCCGGCACGGAGCGCGTAAGCTAGTCGCTCACCCGGGGGTGGTCAACAGGAAATCGCGAAGAATCCTAAAGATTCTTGGCAGCAAACTTTCCGAATATTGCGCGTGAATCACCCAGGTGTCGGCCGCCATGCGGTGCACGAGATCGCCGGGGTTGGCCGCCGACGCGGCGTCGGCCGGCGGGGTCGGCAGAGTCGGCGGGCGCGACGGGTCCGCCCAGGGCGGCGCCGTGGCGATCCGTTCGGCGTATTGTTCCGGCGTCCCGGCGAGCATCTGGGTGCGCAGCCACGTCACCTGGCGCTTGGCGTAGTTGCGGGTGGCCTGCTGGGCGGCCGCGACCGCGCGATCGGCGCTCCATTCGCCGGCCTGCAGCCGCGCTAGCTCGCGCACGCCGACCGCCTTCATGATCGGCAGGTCCGGGTCGAGGCCGCGATCGAGCAGGCGCCGCACCTCGCCCGGCGCGCCGGCCGCCATCATCGCCTCGAAACGGCGGTCGCAGGCCTCGTAGAGCCGCGGGCGCGGCGGCAGCAGGATCAGGCGCAGGCGGCGGTAGGCCAGGCCCGGCTCGCCGCTCATCGCCTGCCATTTGCCGATCGAACGGCCGGTCGCCTCGAGCACCTCCCAGGCGCGGACCAGGCGCAACTGGTCGCGCGGATTGAGCCGCGCCGCGACGGCCGGGTCGCGCTCGGCCAGCGCGGCGTGGAAGGCCGGCCCGCCCAGCTCGCGATGGCGCTTCAGGGCGGCCTTGTGAATCTCCGGCGGGATCGGCGGGATCGGGCTCAGGCCGTATTCCAGGGCGCGCAGGTAGAGGCCGCTGCCGCCCACCAGGACCGGCAGCCGCCCGGCCCGGTGCGCCGTGTCGATCTTGCGCAGCGCCATGGCGCGCCAGCGCCCGGCCGAGCAGGGATCGTCCGGCGCGAGAACGCCGTAGAGCGCGTGGGGCGCTCGCGCCGTCGCCGCCCGGTCGGGCCGGGCGGTCAGGATCCTGAGGCCGGTGTAGACCTGCAGGGCGTCGGCGTTGATGACGACGCCGTCGAAGGCCTCGGCGAGCGCCAGGGCGAGCGACGACTTGCCGGTCGCCGTCGGGCCGGCGACGATCACCGCCACGCGGCGATCCGCCGGCTCGCCCGCCGACTCTCCCGCCGCCACGCCCGCCGCCTCGACAGGGGCCTCCCGCCGCGGCCCGGCGCAGCGCCGGTGCCTGCCGGTCCTTGCCCAGGGGCCGGGCGGCCCGCTAAACCTCCGCGTCATGGACCAAGTGCTTACCGTGATCGGCGATCCCGCCTCAAGGCCCCTCTCTCCGGAACTGGGCGAGGCGGCGCGGCGGGCGTTGCGGGAGTCCGGCGCGCGCGTCGGCGCCGTCGACTGGCTGGCGCCCGGCGTCGCCTGCGATATTCCCTTCGCCGGCGTGCCGGCCGCGGCGGCGCGAGACGCGGCCGGGCCCGCGCTGGCCGGCGCGCCGCTCGACCTGGCGGTCCAGCCGAGCGCGGGACGGCGCAAGGCCCTGCTGGTCGCCGACATGGAATCGACCATCATCGCCCAGGAGATGATCGACGAGCTCGCCGAACGCTTCGGCCTGGGCGCCCGGGTGGCCGCCATCACCGCCCGCACCATGGCCGGGGAGCTGGCCTTCGAGACGGCGCTCGCCACCCGGGTGTCGCTGCTGGCCGGCCTTCCGGCGGCCGCCATCGACGAGGTCGCCGCCCGCATGACGCTCAACGCCGGCGCCCGCGCGCTGGTCGCCACCATGCGGGCGCACGGCGCCTATACGGCGCTCGTCTCCGGCGGTTTCACGGTGTTCAGCGCGCGGGTGCGCGCAGCCTGCGGCTTCGACGAGGACCGCGCCAACCACTTGCTGGTGGAGTCCGGCGCGCTTACCGGCCGCGTCGCCGAGCCGATTCTCGGCCGCGAGGCCAAGCTCGAGGCCCTCGAGGACATCGCCCGCGCCCGCGGCCTCGGGCTTGGCGAGGCCCTCGCGGTGGGCGACGGCGCCAACGACGCGGTCATGCTGGCCCGCGCCGGGCTCGGCGTCGGCTACCGGCCCAAGGCGCCAGCGCGGGCCGTCGCCGACGTGTCGATCGATCACGGCGACCTGACGGCGCTGCTCTATCTCCAGGGCTATCGCGCGGCCGAGTTCGTCGGCTAGGTCGATTCCGCCGGGGCGCGCGCCGACCTCAGATAAGGAAAACGGCGGCCCGATAGACCGCCGTTCCCGTCCGTGGCGCCCGAACGTCAGGGCGTGCCAAATCGATCAGCTGTGGTCGAGGCGCACCGCCACCCATTGGAAGTCGCCCTGGCGCAAGACCAGCAGGGTGACGACGCGGAAGCCTTCGTCCTTGGCCCGTTCCACCCGGTCGGCCACGTCCGCCGGCGTCTTGACCACCTCCTGGTCGACCTCGACGATGACGTCGCCGGGGCGCAGGCCCTTCTCGGCGGCGGTGCCGTCGGCCTGAACGTCGGTGATGACCACGCCGTCAGTCTCCTCGCCGAGCTCGAACTGGGTGCGCAGCTCCGGCGTCAGTTGCGCCAGATTGAGCCCCAGCGGCTCGACCAGGCCGGTCGACCGCTCGGCCGGCGCCTCCTCGCCGAGGGTCGCGGCCGCCATCTGCTCCTCGTCCAGCTCGCCGAGCTCGACCTGCAGCATGACCTCCTCGCCTTTGCGCCAGACCACCACCTCGACCGCCTTGCCGATGCCGGTCTCGGCCACCATGCGCGGCAGCTTGCGCATCTCGCCGACCTCCTGGCCGTCGAACCTGAGGATGACGTCACCCTGCTCGATGCCGGCGGCCTCGGCCGGCCCGCCCTCGGTCACCGAGGCGACCAGGGCGCCGCTGGCGCTGTCGAGGCGCAGGCCCTCGGCCAGCTCGTCGGTCACGGTCTGAATGCGCACGCCGAGCCAGCCGCGGCGCACCCGGCCGTGATCGCGGAGCTGCTCGATCACGTTGCGCGCCAGGTTCGAGGCGATGGCGAAGCCGATCCCGGCGGATCCGCCGTAGGGAGAGATGATCACCGAATTGATGCCGATGACCTCGCCGTCGAGGTTGA
>JAWWCG010000423.1:0-3998 GCA_033720555.1 Kiloniellales bacterium
GCACGCGTTCCTCGCGTGGCGTCAGCGACGCCAGAACGCGGGTCGTGGTATCCTTCAGGTTTGCCTGGATTGCGGAATCCAGCGGCAGGACCGCGTTCTTGTCCTCGATGAAATCGCCGAGCTGCGAGTCCTCCTCGTCGCCGATGGGTGTCTCGAGGCTGATCGGCTCCTTGGCGATCTTCATCACCTTGCGCACCTTCTCGAGCGGCATCTGCAGCTTGGCGGCCAGTTCCTCGTGCGTCGGCTCGCGGCCGATCTCGTGCAGCATCTGGCGGCTGGTGCGCACCAGCTTGTTGATGGTCTCGATCATGTGCACCGGGATGCGGATGGTGCGCGCCTGGTCGGCGATCGAGCGGGTGATCGCCTGGCGGATCCACCAGGTGGCGTAGGTCGAGAACTTGTAGCCGCGGCGGTACTCGAACTTGTCGACCGCCTTCATCAGGCCGATGTTGCCCTCCTGGATCAGATCGAGGAACTGCAGGCCGCGGTTGGTGTACTTCTTGGCGATCGAGATCACCAGGCGCAGGTTCGCCTCGACCATCTCGGTCTTGGCCTTGCTGGCCTCGCGCTCGCCGGTCTTGACCGTGGTCACGATGCGCCGGAACTCGCTGATCGGCAGGCCGGTGTCGCCGGAGATCTGTGAGATCTCCTTGCGGATGTGGCGGGCCTGCTCGCCGTGCTTGTCGGCGAACTTCGCCCAGCCCTTGCCCGACAGGCGCTTGACCCGGCTGACCCAGCGCGGGTCCAGCTCGCGGCCCTGGTAGTACTTGAGGAACTCCGCGCGCGGCACGCCGCAGTCGGTCGCCATGCGCATCAGCCGGCCTTCCAGACTCAAGAGCTGCTTGTTCTTCTCGTAAAGCTGCTCGACCAGCTGCTCGATGCGGGCGTTGTTGAGGCGGACGTCCTTCATGTCCTCGATCAACTGCAGCTTAAGCTTCTCGTGCCGGGTCTCGGTCGGCTTGGGCACCTGCTCGCCCTTCTGCAGGTGGCCGAGGCGCTTGTCCTGGGCGCGCGCGAGCTTCTTGTAGGTGACGGCGATGGTGTCGAAGGTCTCGATTACCTGGGGCAGGAGGGCCTGCTCCATGGCGGCGAGCGACAGGCTCTGGTCCTCGTCGTCCTCGCCCTCGCCGTCCTCCGAGGACTCCGCGTCCGTCCCCTCCGCGCCCGCGTCCTTGGCGTGATCCTTGCCGGGATCCTTGCCGTTGGCCTTGGCGGCGCCGGCCTTGCCGGCCTCCTTCTTGGCGTCCGCCTTCTTGGCGTCCTCGTCCTTGCCGGCGGCCTTCTTGGAGTCGTCCTTCTTGGCGTCGTCCTCGCTTTCCTCCAGCTCCGCCACCGCCTCGGCCATCTCGGCCTCGCTGGGGTCGGAGTCGTAGGTGGCGTCGAGGTCGATGATGTCGCGCAGCAGGATGTTGTTCTCCAGCAAGGCCGCCCGCCAGGCGAGCAGCGCGCGAATCGTCAGGGGGCTCTCGCAGATACCGCCGATCATCTTCTCGCGGCCGGCCTCGATGCGCTTGGCGATGGCGATCTCGCCCTCGCGCGAGAGCAGCTCGACCGAGCCCATCTCGCGCAGGTACATGCGCACCGGGTCGTCGGTGCGGCCGATGTCCTCGTCGTCGAGATTGCCGGTCGGACGCGCGGAGGTCTCCTCCTCCTCCTCGTTCTGGTTGGAGTCGTCCTGATCCTCGCTTTCGATGACGGTGATGCCCATCTCCGACAGCGCGGCCATGCTGTCCTCGATCTGCTCCGAGGACATCTGGTCCGGCGGCAGGATCTGGTTCAGCTCTTCATAGGTGATGTAGCCACGGTCCTTGGCGCGCTGGATCAACTTCTTGATCGCCGCGCTGTTGGCATCCATGAGCGGACGGTCGCCCGTCTCTTCTCGGTTTTCCGTGGTTTCCGCCGTTTCGCTGGCCTTGGTCGCCATTCGTCTCGCCCCTACTCAGGCCCCCGTCATGACACAAAAAACGCCTGCCGCCGCGCTCGCCGCGCGCGACCGACTTGCAACTCCCATTGTCGCCGCCGGGCTTTTGGACGGAGCCTGCCGCCCGACGCGCCGGTGACGCGACTCCTGTTCCTCGTCCCCTATCGCCTTGCCCCCGACGGCGCGGCCGCGGCTGCCATGTCGCCGCCGCTCCCGTCGTTCGGATTCGCGGTCCCTGTACGTGCCCTTTGCCTGTTCAGGGTTTCCAGCCAAACTTCGCGCGCTTCGCTCAGCGGCGCCCCCGGTCTCGCCGAATGAAACAGGTCATAGACATCCCGGCTCAACAATCCGTTAAGGACCGCCGCGAATCCCTGCCGTTCCAGGTGGCACTTGAGGGCGGCACTGTCAAGAGCGGGGTCCAGGGCGATCAGATCCACCAGAACGCCGCGCAAACGGTCCAGTTCCCGGCTGCCGAGGCTGAGCGCGGCCACCTCCTCGGCGAACTCCGTCAGCAGCTCCGGATGGTTGACGAGATAGGCCAGGAGCGCCTGCTCCTGGCGGAAGTAGCGCTGGCGCTCGGGGACGCGAATGCCGCGCCCGCCGAGATTGCCGCCCATCCCGGCCACCCCAGCCGTACCGACCGTCGGCGCGCCGCGCGGCGCGCGCCGTCCCTCCGGCCGGCCGGCGGCCCGGCGGTAGCCGAAGGCCGCGTCGAAGCGGCGCTCCACCTCGCTCTCGTAGCCGGCGCGCACGTCCGGGTCGCGAATCTCGCGGACGCTCTCGCGCAGCGCCTGGCGCAGGCCGGCGCGCCGCTCCGGCGTGTCGAAGCTGCGGCCCTCTGTGTGTCCCAGCCAGAGCAGGTCGAAGAGCGCCACGGCGGCCTCCAGCGCCTGTCGCAGCGCCGGCGCGCCGCGGCTGCGCAGCAGGCTGTCCGGGTCCTCGCCGTCGGGCAGCAGGGCGAAGCGCAGCGACTTGCCGGCGCGCAGCAGCGGCAGCGCGCGCTCGGCCGCCCGATAGCCGGCGCGCCGGCCGGCGGCGTCGCCGTCGAGGCATAGGACCGGCTCCGGCGCCAGGCGCCACAGCTCGCCGATCTGCTCCTCGGTGATCGCCGTGCCGAGC
Organism: Kiloniellales bacterium; assembly: GCA_033720555.1. Taxonomy (GTDB): domain Bacteria; phylum Pseudomonadota; class Alphaproteobacteria; order Kiloniellales; family JAKSDN01; genus CALJXB01. Next base: position 3,041 of record JAWWCG010000423.1, read on the forward strand.
GGCGCGACGGCGGCGGGAAAGCCCGCCTGGGCGAGGGCGATCACGTCCATGTAGCCCTCGACCACCAGCACCTCGCCGGTGTCGTGGGCGGCGCGGCGCGCGGCGGCCAGGTTGTAGAGCATCCGGCCCTTGCGGAACAGCGGCGTCTCCGGCGAGTTGATGTACTTCGCCTTGGATTGGCCGAGCGTCCGCCCGCCGAAGGCGACCACACGGCCGCGCCGGTCGGTGATCGGAAAGACGATCCGGTCGAAGAAGTAGTCGCGCGGCGCCTCGCCGCCTTCCGGCGCCTTGATCAGCCCGGCCTCGATCAGCACCCGGTCGTCGAAGCCCTTGGCGTTCATGGCGAGCTTGAGGGCGCCGCGCCGCCCGGGCGCGTAGCCGAGCCGGAAGGCTTCGACGGTCGAGGCTTCCAGGCCGCGCCCGGCGAGATAGTCGCGCGCCCCGGCCCCGGCCGCGCCGCCGAGCTGCTCGGCGTACCACCGGCAGACCGCCTCCATGGCGTCGAGCAGGGTCGCGCCGCGCTCGGCGCGGGCCGCCTGGTCGGGGCTCGGCCGCGGCACCTCGAGCCCGGCCAGGGCGGCCAGCCGCTCGACCGATTCGGGAAAGCTCAGGCCCTCGCTCTGCATGACGAAGCCGATCGCGTCGCCGTGCGCCCCGCAGCCGAAGCAGTGGTAGAAGCCCTTGTCCGGGCTCACCGTGAAGGACGGCGTCTTCTCGCTGTGAAAGGGGCAGAGGGCGGTATATTCCCGGCCCCGCTTGATCAGCTTGGCGCGGCGGCCGATCAGGCCCGCCAGGTCGGTCCGGGCGCGCAGCTCGTCGAGGAAGTCCGGCGGAAAGGCCATGATCGCGGCACGAGACTCCAGCAAACGGCGAAGGCTAGCAGAGAGCGCGGGCGCGAACAGGCGCGAAACGCGCGCCGGCCCGACAAAGCTGTTGATAGGCCTGTGGACAAGTGGCC
>JAWWCG010000424.1:0-3993 GCA_033720555.1 Kiloniellales bacterium
CCCCACAACAACTGTGCAATGCGCACAAAGTCTCACACAAAAATAACCTCATTCAAATTTTTATTCATAAAATCAGTTGATTAGAAAAAGGATCATCCGTCTCATAACCTGAAGGTCGCAGGTTCGAATCCTGCCCCCGCAACCAACTCATACCATGGAGAATCAATGACTTGGCCCGTCGCCCGACGGGCCTTTTCCTTTGAGGGCAATCTACAATCTGTGACATGGAAAGCCGCGGTATGCCTAGTGTTCCCATCTATTGCCGGCGATTTGTTGCAACATCCTTGCAACACAGATGCCGCGAAAGTTCAGCATTTGTCCAATTGACAGGTTAGATGCCGCATCGCCACTAACTACGATAAAACGGCGTGGAAATTCCTCGCAGTCGTCACTATCTTTAGTATCGTCAACCATTGCTTTGAGTCGCTTTTTCGAGGCAGATGAAACGACCTTCGCCGCCGTCGGGTTATCCTGGGCGCCATCGGCTGGAAACAACCCGAAACCGTCATTCACCATGAATGATACCAATGTCGGCTTTTGGATCAGAGAACAGACGTTCTAGCCGGCCAAGTGGAAAGCCTTCCTCATCAGACTTCGCCATTCTCGCCGGGAGTCACAACGGCACAGATTTGGAACAAAGGCCATCTCGCACTTCACATCCAGCTCTTTATGTCCGCTGAAAACGTCGGAAACGCGAAAACGGTGCTTTTGAGCTCAGTGGCGGTGACGTTGTATTTCATCGCCAGTGCGAAGAAATGAATGAGTTCCTCGCCGCTGTGGCCCACGATGTGCGCGCCAAGGATACGCCCGCTGTCCTCAGCCACTAGCACCTTCGCCCAGGCGGCGGTCTCGCCGTAGGTCTCGCCGGAGAACCAGTCCCGCATGTCATTGACCGTGACGGCGACTTTCAGTCCCTTGGCTTCCGCCTCGGCCTCCGAGAGACCGACGCTCGCCAGGGCCGGCACAGTATAGACGCAGCTCGGCACCGCCGCGTAGTCCGGGCTCTCTTTGGCACCTTTCACGATGTTGCGGCCAACCAGTTGACCCTCGTAGGTTGCGAGAGGCGAGAGTTGGGCCGAGCCGACCAGGGCGTCGCCGCAGACCCAGACCGCGGGGTTCGAAACCGAGCGCAGATAAGGATCAACTTCGATACGTACGCCGTCGTAACGCACCCCACCGGCCTCCAGATCGAGACCGGCGACATTGGCAACCCGCCCGGCGCCATTCACCACCCGGTCGGCTTCGATCGACCGCTCCGCGCCCTGCCGGGAGTAACCGACACGGAGGCGGCTACCGGCGTGTGCGACCTCCCGAACCTCAACGTCCGTCAGAATGTCGATCCCGATCCGCTCGCTCTCCGCGCGCACCTGTGTCACGGCGTCGGCATCGAGACCCTGTAGCACCTGCGGCAGGGCCTCCAGGATCGTCACCTTGGCGCCAGCGCGGGCATAGACGTGGCTGAACTCCATGGCTACCACGCCGCCGCCGACGAAGACCACCTCCTGCGGCAGCGTTCGCTCGTTCAGTACCTCTTCCGAAGTAATCAGGTGCCGGGCGCCCGGAAACCGCAGGGACCGTGGCGTAGAGCCGCTAGCGATGACGATGTGCTCCGCCTCCAAGACCTTGTCGTCTACCGCGACTGCGGTCGGGCCGACGAAGCGGGCACGGCCGCGGTAGACGTCGCCCCGCTCCCTCGCCAAGCCGGCCATGCGCTCGGGTACCGAGGCGATCATGGCCTTCTCCCGGTCGATCAGCTTGGTCCAATCGAGCTTCGGCTCGCCGACCTCGATGCCGTGAACTCTGGCGCGCTCGATCTCGTGGAGAGCGTGCGCCGCAGCGACCAGGACCTTTTTCGGCGTGCAGCCGCGGTTGGGGCAGGTCCCACCGAAGTCTCTTTCCTCGACGAAGGCCATCCGCTTATTCGCGGCCGCCGCGACGGAAGAGACGCCGAGGCCGGCATTCCCGCCCCCGATAATTACGATGTCGTAGCGCATGTTCATGTCCGATCTCCTTCGGATCGATCGGTTGGGTTATTAAATTCGCCAGGTTCCGTCGCCGGCGAGCTGCCCGGCACATGCTAGTGCCTGGTCCGACGCGATCCTCAAATGGGGCCCGGACTAGGCCTTCAGAGAGAAACCTTTCGACACCGGCGGATGCTATTCCGGTGCCGTCGCGGCCTGTTGCGCAGATCGCCCGGCGTCAACCTCTTTCATAGCCGCCAGCCCGTTCAGCGCAGCCGGGAAACCGGCATAGACCGCCATCTGCATAATCACTTCGACAATCTCGTCCCGCGAGCAGCCAACGTTGAGCGCCGCGGAGATATGGGCCCTGAGCTGCGCCGGCGCGTAGCCAAGCGCGGTCAAGGCGGCGATCGTCGCGATCTCGCGCGTCTTGAGATCGAGGCCCGGACGCGAATAGATGTCGCCAAAGGGGAACTCGACGACGTAGCACGCGAAGTCGGGTGAGCTTTCGGCCAAGCTGGTCAGCAGATGATCGGCAAGATCATCGTCCAGCTCTCGCAGCCGCGCCAGACCTCGCAGGAAGCGCTTCGACGGGGTGGACGGACAGCCGGCACCAGCGGATGCGGACAGCTGGGGGTCTGCGGTATCTCGTTTCATCGACATCTCCCGGGCTGACGGCCCACATTTCAGGCGGCTTGCGGCTGTGCCGCGGCCGCCGCCAAGCGCGGCATGTGGAGCTGCAGGGCGAGCACGGCAGCGAGGCCAAGCGCAAGACCAATGCCAGCCACGCACGCCCCCCAGCCGAAGCGGTCGAAGACCTGGCCCAGGACGGCGCTGCCGACCAGGCCGCCGAAGAAATAACAGGCGAGGTAGAGGCCGCTCGCGGAGCCTCGATCGGTCGTCGCCGCGCGGCCGACGAAACCGGTCGCCGTCGCCTGGGCGAAGAAGGTGCCGACGCCCACCAGCGCCAAACCGGCCATCACGGCGGGGAGATTCGGCAGCAGAAGCAGCGGCAGCCCGACACCGGCGACCGCGAGGGATCCCCAGAAGGTCGGGCGCGCGCCAATGCGCAGGACGACGCGGCCGGCGATCGGCGTGGTGAGGATCGAGGGGAGAAAGACGAAGTAGACGAAGCCGAGCGCCATGGGGCTCAGCGCTATGGGTTCGCGGGCGAGCACGAAGTTGACATAGGTGAAGGTGCCGATGAAGGCGAACAGGATGCAAAATCCAATGGCGAAGGTCGACCGCAGTGGGCCATTGCGCAAATGCGCCGCCCAGCTGGCGAATGGCGAAGGCTTCGTGACCGGACCGCCGGCCATCATGGGTGTCGCTTGCCTGAGGGTGAAATAGACCAAAGCGGCGCCGCCAAGGTTCAACAGCGCGAAGACGTAGAAGTTGGGTGCCAGGCCCAGATGGTCGGCGACCGCGGCGGAGAGTAAACGGCCGACCAGATTACTCGCGACGTTGCCGGTGATGTAAGCGGCAAAGGCGCTGGCGGAATCCTCAGCGCTGCATTGCTCAGCAAGATAGGCCAAGGTCAAGGTGAAGGCTGACGACATGAAAATACCCTGCGCGATGCGAAGGGCGGTGAATGTGAGGAGATCGGGCGCGACGGCGAGAAGCGCAGTCGGAATGGAGAGGAGGATCAGGCTCACCAGGACACCGCGCCGGCGATCGATCCGGCTGCTGAAAATGGCGATCGCGAGCCCAGCTATGGCCATGCCGATGGTGCTGGCGTTGACCGCGAAACCCATGGCGGCGGGCGTGACCCCATAGGCGGCGGTCAAGGTCGGCAGGATGGCTTGGGTCGCAAACAGGTCGACCACGGTGAGAAACGCGGTCAGCCCGATGACGAAGCTCCGGACGATCGCGCCCAAGGAGCGGCGCCTAGCTGGGGAGCACGGGGAGGCTGGTGGAAGCGGAGCGGTATGGCTGGCCATCTCGGGGACTCGTTTCCTTGTCGGCTCGGACCCGGCGTGGCGCATTCCGCAGGTGGTCAAGCGTCACGCCGGGATCCGCGGGGGGACACGGG
>JAWWCG010000425.1:0-3993 GCA_033720555.1 Kiloniellales bacterium
GCGAAGCCGCCTAGGCTGGTTCTTATCCGGGCTTTCTTGGCGGCGGGACGGCGCCCCGCGTCAAGAGCCGGCGGACGCGTCGCTTCCCAGGTGGCCGAACTCGTCGATCAGGCTGCGGTAGACCGCCCGCTTGAAGGGGACGATCAGCTCGGGAAGCTCGGCCATGTCGGCCCATTTCCAGTCCGAGAATTCCGGCTTTTCGGTAGCGATATCGATGTCCTCGTCGCGGCCGAGGAAGCGGAAGACGAACCACTTCTGGGTCTGGCCGCGGTAGCGGCCGCGCCAGCGCCGCGCCGCCACCTCCGCGGGCAGGTCGTAGCGGAGCCAGCCGCGGCTTTCCGCGATCAGTTCGGCCGCGTCGGTGCCGATCTCCTCCTTGAGCTCGCGCCAGGCCGCGGCGCGCGGGCTCTCGCCCTTGTCGATGCCGCCCTGGGGCATCTGCCAAGCCGCGCGCGCCATGTCGATGCGCTGGGCCACCAAGACCTGGCCCGCCCGGTTGAGCAGCATAATGCCGACGCCCGGCCGATAGTGCGGATCCCGGGCCGAATCCCGGGCCGAATCCCGGTGCCGATCCCGGTGCGGCTCCGCCGGCGTGGGTTCGCCGCGACGCGGTCGATCGCTCATCGCTGACGCCGCCTCGGCCCGCCGGATCCGAAGCTTAGCCGCCGTGCTGCGCGAGGACGGTGATCGGCACCAGCTCGATGCCCTTGGCCTCCAGGGTCTTGACCCATGCCTGCAGGCGCTCGAGCGTGGCCGGGTAGGGCCTGGCGATGGCGATCGAGGCGCCGTCGCTCTGGGCGACGCGCTCGATCTGGGCCAGGCGCGCGTCGATCGTGAGCGGTCCGACGTCGCCCTCGTCCAGGGTGCGGTCGTTGACGGCGTGGGGCAGGTCGAGGTCGGTCGCGACGCGCGCGACCGCGCTGGACTCGCTCTCGCGATTGTCCAGGAACATGAGCCCCTGATCCTTGATCTCCTCCAGCACCGGCTTCAGGTGGGGCTCCGAGCTGGTGAAGCGGGAGCCCATGGTGGCCGCCAGGCCGACGTAGCCTTGGGCGCGGCCGATGACCCAGCGCAGGCGTTGCTGGTTCTCCAGCGCGCTCACCCGGGTGAGCAGCGCCTGGGGGCCCGGATCGTCGATCGGAAAGCTTGCCGGCTCCATCGGCAGGTCCAGCATCACCTCGTGTCCCCGGCCCCGGGCCAGGGCGATCCACTGGGACAGCTTCTCGGCATAGGGCGTGAACGACAGGGTCACGCTGGGCGGCAAGTCCTCGATCGCGGTCTCGGTGGCGTCGCTGGAGAAACCGAGGCCAGTGAGCACGACGGCGATGCGCGGCTGGGAGCGGGTCGATTGATAGACCGAGGCGTAGCGCCGCCAGGCCGGCGGATCGACGGCGTTGGCGATCGCCGCCTGGGACGGGCGCAGCGCCGGGCTGGCCGGCGGCACGTCGCCGCCGGTCGCCGTCCCGTCACCCCCAGGACCGGCCGCCAGGCCGACCCCGGATCCGACCCCAGATCCTTCCGAGGAGTCGGCACCGGCGGTCGCCTGTCCGGAGGAGCCGGCGGCCCCTGCGTTGGCGGTGTCGCCGGTGTCGCCGGTGTCGGGGGCCGGGATCGCCAAGGTCACGCCGGTCGACGGGTCGACGCCGGGGCTCGGCGCGCGCTGCGCCAAGACCACATAGGTGGAGCCCGCCGTCACCGCGGCCAGGAGGCCCAGCCAGGCGATGCTCAGGGCGCTGATGCCCTGGCGCTTGCGTGCGTCGGTCATCTCGGATCCGGTTTCCTGGAGGACCGCGTTATCGTGGGCGCCGCGCCGTCAGTTCAGCGCCCGTTCCTGGAACAGCGACAGGCCTTGCAAGAGGTCGATCGCCCGCGAAAGCTGGTAGTCCTCGATCGGCTCCTCGTCGACCGCGGCGCCCTCGTCGCCTTGCTCCTGCTCGGTCTCCTCGTTGCCCAGGGCACCGCGCAGATCCGCCTCGCGCCGGGCGATGGCCGCTTCGACCGGCTCCAGCCGCCCCTGCTCGACGACGATATCGGGCACGATTCCCGTCGCCTGGATCGAGCGGCCCGAGGGCGTGTAGTAGCGGGAGGTGGTCAGCCGCATGGCCCCGCTGCCGGACAGCGGGATGATGGTCTGAACCGAGCCCTTGCCGAAGGACTTGGTGCCCATGACGATCGCCCGGCCGTGGTCCTGCAGCGCGCCGGCGACGATCTCCGAGGCCGAGGCCGAGCCGCCGTTGATCAGGACGACGATCGGCAGCCCGTTCGCCAGGTCGCCCTCGCGCGCGTTGTAGCGCTGCGCGTCGTCGGGCTGGCGGCCGCGGGTGGACACGATCTCGCCGTGGTCCAGGAACGCGTCCGAGACGGCGATCGCCTGGTCCAGCAGGCCGCCGGGGTTGTTGCGCAGGTCGAGCACATAGCCCTTGAGGGTTCCGCCCGACTCGTCATAGAGCTGGGTGATCGCCTCTTCGAGCCCCGGCGAGGTCTGTTCGTTGAACGCCGTCACGCGCAGGTAGCCGACCTCGTGCTCGACGCGGCTGCGGACGGATTGGACGGTGATGACGTCGCGCGTGATGGTGACGTCGAACGGCTCGCGGTCGGCCCGGCGGATGGTGATCACCAGGTCGGTGTTGACCGGCCCGCGCATCTTCTCCACGGCTTCCGCCAGGGTCAGGCCGAGAACCGGCTCGCCGTCCAGATGGCTGATCAGATCGCCGGCCTGGACGCCGGCGCGGAAGGCGGGCGTATCGTCGATCGGGGAAACCACCTTGACCAGGCCGTTCTCCATCGTGACCTCGATGCCGAGGCCGCCGAACTCGCCCTTGGTCTGCACCCGCATGTCCTGGAAAGACTTCGGATCGAGATAGCTCGAGTGCGGGTCCAGGCTGGCGAGCATGCCGCGGATCGCGGCCTCGATCAGCTCCTGGTCCGAGACCTCCTCCACGTAATCGGCGCGCACGCGCTCGAAGACGTCGCCGAACAGCTTGACTTGCTTATAGGTTTCGGCGCTTTGGTCCTGCGTCGAGGCGGTCTGGGGGACGAGGAGCAGCAGTACGGTGGCGAATGCCACCCATCGTGGCAAGTATTGCATTAACCTTGCACCTTGTTGTCCGTCGTTGCCAGCCAGGGCAGCGGATTGACGGGCTGCCCGGCGTGTCGGAGTTCCAAATAGAGTTCTGGAGAGCGCTCTTGCGAGGCGCCCATGATTCCAATGGGCTCCCCCGCGAGAATCCATTGCCCGGCCACCGCGTCAATCCGTTCGAGACCGGCGAGCAGGGTATGATATCGCCCGCCGTGCTCGATGATCAAGATCTGCCCATAGCCGCGGAACTCGCCGGCATAGACGACCTGCCCGTCATAGGGCGCGACCACCTGAGCTTGGGCGCGGGTCTCGATCGAGATGCCCTTCGAGGTCGAATCGGCGTCGGCGGCCCTTTGGCCGAAGGCGCCGACCAGGCGGCCGCGCACCGGCATGATCAGCAGCGGAATGGCATCGCCCGGCGGGAAAGCGCGCACGTTGTTCGGGCGTTCCAGCACGTTGGGCGACAGGTCGGCCAGGGCCGGGGCCTCGCTCTCCGCCGTCTCTGCGTCGCCGCCGTCAGCGGCGTCAGCGGCGTCGGCGGCGCCGTCGGCGAGGGACCTCGTGCCCTCGATCTCGCGTTCCGGCGCGGCGCCGGACGCGGCGCCTTCGAGGCGCGCGCCCTTGTTCGATCGCCGCGCCATCAACTCCGCCTGCGCGCGGGCGTGTTCGGCGATCCGCGCCCGCGCTTCCTGGGTCCGACGAATGCGGGACTGCTCTTCGATTCGGCCGAGGAGATCGCGCAGGTTTTCGGCTTCGGCGGCCAGGCGCTGGGCGTTGGCCTCGGCGCTCTGGCGCTCGCCCTCGGTCTCGGCGAGCAGATCCTTCTTGCGGGTGATCAGCTCGCCCAGCCCGCGACGCTCCTCGGCCAGGGCCTGGGCCGTGGCCGCCAGCTCCGATCGCTGCTGCTCGATCGA
>JAWWCG010000426.1:0-3986 GCA_033720555.1 Kiloniellales bacterium
CGCGCTCATCACGAAGCTCGGGTGCCCGGTGGCGCAGCCCAGGTTGACCAGCCGGCCCTCGGCCAGCAGCACGATCCGCTTGCCGTCCGGGAACTCGATCTCGTCGACCTGGGGCTTCACGTTCGACCACTTGAAGTTCCTCAGCGCCTCGACCTGGATCTCGTTGTCGAAGTGGCCGATGTTGCAGACGATCGCCCGGTCCTTCATGGCGCGCATATGCTCGACCGTGATGACGTCGATGTTGCCGGTCGCGGTCACGAAGATATCGCCGCGCGGCGCGGCGTCGTCCATGGTGACCACCTCGTAGCCCTCCATGGCGGCCTGCAGGGCGCAGATCGGATCGACCTCGCTCACCACGACCCGGCAGCCGGCATTGCGAAGCGATGCCGCCGAGCCCTTGCCGACGTCGCCGAAGCCGTTCACCACCGCCACCTTGCCGGCCATCATGACGTCGGTGGCGCGGCGGATGCCGTCGACCAGGCTCTCGCGGCAGCCGTAGATGTTGTCGAATTTCGACTTGGTCACCGAATCGTTCACATTGATGGCCGGGAACAGCAGCGTGCCCTTCTTCGCCATCTCGTAGAGCCGGTGCACGCCGGTGGTCGTCTCTTCGGTCACGCCGCGGATGTTGGCGGCGACCTCGGCGTACCAGCCCGGCTTGTCCTGGAGGCGCTTGGCGACGGCGGCGAAGAGCGCCTCCTCCTCCTCGCTCTTGGGCTCGGCGATCACCGAGGGGTCGCTCGCGGCGGCCAGGCCGAGGTGAATCAGCAAGGTGGCGTCGCCGCCGTCGTCGAGGATCATGTTGGCGGTGCCGCCGTCGGCCCATTCGAAGATGCGGTGCGTGAACTCCCAGTACTCGGCCAGGGTCTCGCCCTTGAAGGCGAACACCGGCGTCCCGCCGGCGGCGATCGCCGCCGCGGCGTGGTCCTGGGTGGAGTAAATGTTGCACGACGCCCAGCGCACGTCGGCGCCGAGCGCCTTGAGGGTCTCGATCAGCACCGCGGTCTGGATGGTCATGTGCAGCGAGCCGGCGACCCGCGCGCCGGCCAGCGGCTGCGCGGCGCCGTATTCCTCGCGCACCGCCATCAGCCCGGGCATCTCAACCTCGGCCAGCGCGATCTCCTTGCGGCCCCAATCGGCCAGCGTGATGTCGGCGACCTTGTAATCCTCGGACTCGGCCATCGGTTCGGTTCCCTTCGCGCGCTTCCAGCCTCGGCAGATCGACCCGCCTGGCGGGCCCGCTCAGCCGACCCACCTCGCCGGCGCTCATGTATCAAGCGGTGTGCCGTCGGGCAAGCCGCGGATTGGCGCCGTCGGCTCAGGCGAGGGCGTTGAAGTCGTCGAGCAAGGCGGTGATCCGCCCGGAATCCGACTGGTCCATGATGACGCTGGCGCGCCGCGTGGCCTCCTGCAGGTCGAGGCCCAGGATGCGGCTCTTGACCCGCGGCAGGGCGTTCGTGGTCATGGAAAGCTCGCGCACGCCGAGCCCGACCAAGAGGGCGGTGAAGCGCGGGTCGCCGGCGATCTCGCCGCAGATGGAAATCGGGATGCGGGCCCGCAGCGCCGCCTCGACGGTGAACTGGATGAGGCGGAGCACCGCCGGGTGCAGGGGATTGTAGAGGTGCGCCACCTGCTCCTCGCCGCGGTCGATGGCGAGGGTGTACATGGTGAGGTCGTTGGTGCCGATGGCGAAGAAATCCGAGGAGCGGGCCAGCGCGTCGGCCGACAGCGCGGCGCCCGGCACCTCGATCATGACGCCGAGCGGCGGCAAGGGATCGGCGATCTTGACGCCACGGCGACTGAGCCGCCGGGCCACCTTGACGAGCTGCTTGCGCACCGCCGAGACCTCCGAGCCCGTCGTGATCATCGGCAGCAGGATGCGCAGCTTGCCGTGGGCGCCGGCCCTGAGAATCGCCGCGAGCTGGGTCTCCAGCAGCTTGGGCTCCTTGAGCGACAGGCGGATCGCGCGCAGCCCGAGCGCCGGGTTGGTCGATTCGGTGATCGAGGCGCCGAACGAGCCGGCCAGCTTCTCGCCGCCGACGTCGAGGGTCCGCACGGTGATCGGCCGCCCGGCCATGCCCTCGATGATCTCCATCAGGGCTTCGTACTGCTCGTTCTCGCTCGGCAGGTCGTCCCGGTTCATGTAGAGGAACTCGGTGCGCAGCAGGCCGACGCCCTCGGCCCCGGCGGCCACGGCGTGGCCCACCTCGCGGGGCAGCTCGAGATTGGCCTGCAGGCTGACCCGTTCGCCGTCGCGGGTCTGCGCCGGCACGTTGCGCAGCCGGCCGAGCGCCCGGGCCTCGCGCTCCAGCTCCTCGCGACGGCGCTTGTAGGCGGCGATCCGCCGTGGCGTCGGGTGGACGAAGACTAGGCCGTGGTGGCCGTCGACGATCAGCGGGTCGCCGCTCTTGACCGCGTTGAGCAGGTTGGCGATGCCCAGAACCGCCGGCAGGCCCAACGAGCGCGCCATGATGGCGGTATGCCCCTCGGCGCCGCCGAGAACGCTGGCGAAGCCGCCGACGCGCTGCGGATCCATGAGCGCGGTGTCGGCGGGCGTGATCTCCTCGGCGACCACGATGCTGCCGGGCTCCAGGGCGGCGAAGCCGCGATATTCGCGCTGCACCAGCTTGCGCACGATGCGCATCCCGACCTCGCCGATCTCGTCGGCCCGCGCCCTGAGATAGGGGTCGTCCATCGACGCGAAATTCTCGGCGATCGCCGCGATCTCCGACCTGACGGCGGCTTCGGCGTTCACCAGATCGCCCTCGATGCGCCGGCGCACGCCGTTGAGCAGGCGCGAGCTGGCGACCATCTGAAGATGGGCGTCGAGCAGGAAGCCGAGCTCCTCCGCCGCCGCGCCGTGCAGGCTGCTCGCCTTGGCCTTGAGCTTCTCGAGCTGGCGCCCGGCGCGCCCGACGGCGACGTCGAAGCGCGCCTGCTCGGCCGCCACCTGATCCGCGGCGATCGGGTATTCGGGGACCTGGATGTCGCCGCTGTCGCGGACGTGGGCCGGGCCGATCGCGACGCCCGGCGAGACCGCCAGGCCCTCGAACACCTGTTCGGCGGCGCGCCGCCGGGAGCGGCCGCGCCCGGCGGCCGCGGCCTTGCCCGCGCCCTTCTTGCCGGGTCCGGATTTGCGCTTGCGGGCCACGAGACCTCCTCTAGACCTCCTCATCGAAGCGGTTGGCGATCAGGCCGCTCAGCGCCTCGACGGCGGCGGCGGCGTGCCGTCCGCTGGCCCGCAGCTCCAGCTCGCAGCCCGGCGCCGCGCCCAGCATCATCAAGCCCATGATCGAAGACCCGGCCACCTCAACGTCGTTGCGCGCCACCACGATCTCGGCGTCGAAGGTGCCGGCCAGTTTCACGAACTTGGCGGCGGCCCGGGCATGGAGGCCGCGGCCGTTGAGGATGGTGACGCGGCGCGAAACGGAGGCCCCGGACGCGTCCGTCATGAGTTCCCGCTCCCCTTCTCAGTCGTACGACGCCGGGGTCTCAGGACGCCTGTTCGGCCAGCAGCTGGGAGGCGACGCTGATGTACTTGCGGCCGGCCTCCTGGGCCTCGTGGACGGCCTTCTTCAGCGGCGCCTCGCCGCGCAGGCTGGCCAGCTTGATCAGCATCGGCAGATTGACCCCGGCGATCACCTCAACCTCGCCCTCGTCCAGCACCGAAATAGCCAGGTTCGACGGCGTGCCCCCGAACATGTCGGTCAGCAGGACCACGCCGTCGCCGTCCTGCACGGCCTTGACCTGCTCGATGATCTCCTGCCGGCGCGCCTCCATGTCGTCGTCGGGGCCGATGCAGACCAGGCCCACCTTCTCCTGGGCGCCGACGATGTGCTCCAGGGCATGGAGAAATTCCTCGGCCAGCCGGCCGTGGGTCACCAACACCATTCCGATCATGAGGAGTCCCTTTCCGCCACTCCGGGCCGGATGTTGTACAGCGAAATCAAGGGGAAATCACGGGCCTTCTGGGCAGCCTTCTGGGC
>JAWWCG010000427.1:0-3985 GCA_033720555.1 Kiloniellales bacterium
ATTGACCCGCATGTAGGAGCGCACCGTGGTCGGGTCGACGCGCTGCGCGCCCTCGATGCGAATCTCCTCGATCGTCCCGCCGGAGAGAATCGACTGCGCCTCGCTCGATCCCGGCGAGACGATCGCGCAAAGCACGATAAACCCAACGAACAGCCAGGAAACGATAGCCGCGCGTCGCATATGGGAGGACCCGATCATTGCCCGTCGCGGTCGCGTCTAGCTCAGGAAGTGAATGAGATCGTTCCAGGTGACGAATACCATCAGCCCGAGAACCAGCGCCAAGCCGATACGGAAGCCGTATTCCTGGGCTCGTTCGCCCAGCGGACGCCCCCGCACCGCCTCGAAGGCATAGAACAGCAGGTGGCCGCCGTCGAGCACCGGGATCGGAAACAGGTTGATCAGGCCGAGATTGATCGAGATCACGGCCATGAACTGCACGATCGCGAGGATCCCCATCTCCGCGGCCTGGCCGGAAATCTGCGCGATCCGCAGCGGCCCGCCCAGTTCCTCGGCCTCGCGGGTCCCGACGATGATCTGCCCGATCGCCTCGAATATGCTGCCGATCAGCGACACGGTCTCCTTCGAGGCCAACCAGACCGAGGTCGCCGGGTCGCGCTTCACGAACACCGGCGCGCTGCCCTGGATGCCCAAGAGGCCGATCTCGTGCTCGTTGCCGAAGTTGTCGGTGAAGGTCTCCAGGCGCGGCGTGACGGTGACGCCGAGCTCCTCGCCGTCGCGCTCGACCACCACGTCCAGGGGCTTGCCGGCGGCGACGCGCACGATGCGCTGGATGTCCTCGAACCGCTCGATTGCGGCGCCCTCGATCCGCAGGAAGACGTCGCCGTCGCGCAGGCCCGCCGCCGCGGCGGCGGAGTCTTCTTGAACGGCGCCGACCACCGGCGGGGTGAAGGGCTGGCCCACGAAGACGTAGAGGCCGGCGAACAACAAAATCGCGAAGAGGAAGTTGGCGAGCGGCCCGGCGGCGACGATCCAGGCGCGCTGGCTCAATCGCTTGGCCGGAAAGGCGACCGCCTGCTCCTCCGGGCTCATGGTGGCGACGGCGCTGTCCGGCATACTGGCGGCGTTGACGTCGCCGAACATCTTGACGTAGCCGCCCAGGGGGATCGCACTCACCTTCCAGCGCGTCTTGGCCCGGTCGGTCCAGCCGAACAGTTCGGGGCCGAAGCCGATCGAGAAGATCTCAACCCGCACGCCGTTGAAGCGAGCCACCAGGTAATGGCCCAATTCGTGAACGAATACCAAGACCGTCAAAACAAAAAGAAACGGTATTGCGTATTCCAGGACCCATTCAAACAAGATGATCTCCAGTCGAAGATTTCACTCCGCTACGCTTTGGGTTGCCGGGCGAGCGGAATCCATTTTCGAAGCACGCGAATCTGCGGGGCGGCGGCCAAAGCGATGGCAGTAATACTCCAAATTGCCTAAACCGCAAAAAGACTTTTTGTTAACTCGGCTTGGCAAGCTCGGCCGTGGCGGCGGCCGCCCGCCGGGCCTCGCGATCCAGCTCCCAGACCTCCGCGATGGTGGCGCACGCCGGCGCCGGCAGGGTCTCCAGCGTCCTCTCCACCACCCTGGCGATGTCCAGGAACCCGAGCCGGCCGGCCAGGAAGCCCTCGACGGCGACCTCGTTGGCGGCGTTGAGCACGGTCGCCGCGCCGCCGCCCGCCTCCAGGGCCTCGCGGGCGATCCTCAGGGTCGGAAAGCGCTGCGGATCCGGCGCCTCGAAGGAGAGCTGACCGATCGCCGCCAGGTCCAGGCGCTCGACCGAAACCGCCATCCGGCTCGGCCAGGCCAGGGTGTGGGCGATCGGCGTGCGCATGTCCGGCTGGCCCATCTGGGCGAGCACCGAGCCGTCCCGGTAGGCGACCATGGAATGCACCACCGACTGGGGGTGAACCAGGACGTCGATCCGGTCGCCCGGCATGGCGAAAAGATGATGGGCCTCGATCAGCTCGAGGCCCTTGTTCATCATGGTGGCGGAGTCGACCGAGATCTTGGCGCCCATCTGCCAGTTCGGGTGGGCCACGGCCTGTTCCGGCGTCGCCGCGGCCATCTCGGCCAGCGACCATTGGCGGAACGGGCCGCCGGAAGCGGTCAGGATGATCCGCTCGATGGCCTCGGGCCGGTCCTGCTCCAGCACCTGAAAGATCGCGTTGTGCTCGGAATCGACCGGCAGCAGGGTCGCGCCGTGATGCGCCACCTCGGCCATCACCAGCTCGCCGGCGCACACCAGGGTCTCCTTGTTGGCGAGCGCGACCATGGCACCGCGCCGGATGGCCGCCAGGGTCGGCGCCAGCCCCGCCGCGCCGACGATCGCCGCCATGACCCACTCCGCCGGGCGCCGCGCGGCCTCGATCAGCGCCTCGGGCCCGGCGGCGACCTCGACGCCGGTGCCGGCGAGCGCGGCCTTCAAGGCGGCATAGTGACGAGTCTCGCCGATCACGGCGATCTCCGGGCGCAGGCGCCGCGCCTGCTCGGCCAGCATGTCGTGCGCGTTGTAGGCGGTCAGGGCGACCACCCGATAGGCGTCGGGGCTGCGCTCGACCAGATCGATGGTGTTGCACCCGATCGAGCCGGTCGAGCCCAGGATGGTCAGCGACCTCGGCTCCGGCGAGATCTCAGCTTCGACAGAAGATACGGCCATTCCCTTGCCTATCGTCCGGTCCACCAGAAAAGCAGGCTGACAACCAGGCCCACCGACAGGACCCCATCGACACGATCCAGCAACCCCCCGTGGCCAGGAATCAGATGGCTCGAATCCTTGGCACCAAATCGCCGCTTCAGGCGCGATTCGAGAAGATCGCCCGCCTGCGCGACGAGCGCAAGCCCTAGACTCGCGAGCGCGAGCATGAGGCTGCCGGCGGCGCTCCAGAGCGCGCCGGCCACGGCGCCGACCAGGGCGGCGGCGAGCATCGCGCCGAGCAGTCCCGACCAGGTCTTGTTCGGGCTCACGGTCGGGGCCAGTTTCGGGCCCCCCAGCGTCCGGCCGGCGACGTAGCCGCCGGTGTCGGTCGCCCAGACCACCGCCAACAGCCAGAACAGGACCTGCCAGCCGTCGGCGGGGCGGTCGCGGAGATAGAGCAGGCCGAGGCCGGCCGCGACGACGTAGACCATGCCGCAGGCCAGCCAGGCCGCCGCCGAGGCGTCGCGCCGAACCAAGAGGCCGGCCACGCCCATCGCGCCCAGGCCGGCGATCCACAGGGCCGCGGCGTAGACGCCGAGGCCGCCGGCCAAGAGCGCCGCCACGACCACCGCCACGGCGATCCAGCCCGAGCGCTCCAGCCGGCCGCCGCCGCACAGGCGGGCCCATTCCCAAGCGACGACGCCGCCGGCCGCCAAAATCAAGATCTCCATATAGGGGGAACCGAAATAGATCGCGGCCAGGACCGGGGGCGCGATCACGAGGGCCGAAACGATGCGGACCCTCCTGCGGCTGGCGTCAACCCGAGCTGGCCACGGCGCCATATCTGCGATCGCGCTGCTGAAACTCCCGGATGGCCTCGATCAGGTCCTGCTTGCCGAAATCGGGCCAGAGTTTGTCGATGAAGATCAGCTCGCTGTAGGCCGACTGCCACAACAGGAAATTGCTGATGCGCTGCTCGCCGCTGGTGCGGATCACCAGGTCGGGGTCCGGCATGCCCGTGGTCATGAGGCAATTGGCGAAGACCTCCTCGTCGATCGCCTCCGGCTCGATACGCCCGGCCACGGCCTCCTTGGCGAGATAGCGCGCGGCCGCCGCGATCTCTTGGCGGCTGCCGTAGCTGATCGCGATCGCCACGGTGATGCGGTGGTTGGAGCGGGTCCGTTGCTCGGCGTCGCCGATCAGTCTGACGATGTCGATCGGCAGGCGGTCGCGGTCGCCGATCACGCAGAGCCGGACCCCTTCGTCCGCCAGCTTGACGATGTCGTGCTGCAGATGGCGCCGCAGCAGGCCCATGAGGTCGTCGACCTCGGCGAGCGGGCG
>JAWWCG010000428.1:0-3982 GCA_033720555.1 Kiloniellales bacterium
CCGCGTCGTTGCGCGGCTCGCCCGATGCCCCCGCATCGCGCTTCGCCCCGCGCCTAGCGGGTGCATCCAGCCCAGAGCCAACAGCGTTGATTCAATCTGATCGAGTACTGCTCTAGCGTCCCCGCGGCTGACGGGGCGCCCGGAGCCGCCGGAGGGGAGGGCCGTGTGACGGATCGCTATTTCGAGGACTTCGTCGTCGGCGAGCGGTTCACGAGCGCCAGCGCGTCCTTGAGCGAAGCGGAGATCGTCGCCTTCGCCCGGCGCTACGATCCGCAGCCCTTTCATGTCGACGCGGCCGCCGCCGCGCAGACCCAGTTCGGCGGCCTGATCGCCAGCGGCTTCCAGACCATGGCGCTGGCCTTCCGCCAGTTCTACCGGGAGGGCGTCATCTCCGCCTGCTCGATGGGCTCGCCGGGCATGGAGCGGGTGCGCTGGCATCGCCCGGTGCGCCCCGGCGAGCGCATCCACACCGAGGTGGAGGTTCGCGACCTGCGGGCCTCGGGCTCGAAGCCCGACCGCGGCTACGCGACCTTGGCCTACACCGTGCGGAATCAGGACGACGAGATCGTCCTGTCGTTCGTCTGCACGCAGATCCTGCGCCGCCGCCCCTGAGGTCGGCCCTGAGGCCGTCCTTGAAGTCGCCCCTGGGGTCGGCCCTGAGGTTGGCCGCTTCGGCAACGCCGGATTCTGCGGGGCGGCGCGGTTCGGCCGCCGGCCCGCCTTGACGCACTGCAAAAGGATTCCTAAACTCCGGCCCGATTCCCGCCGAGCGGCGGGGCTCCTGGTTTTCGCAGTCGCGAAAGACTTGCCCATGACAGGTCAGAACTTGAAACCGCCGCCGACGCGGCCGGTCAACCCCCACTTTTCCTCGGGCCCCTGCGCCAAGCGGCCGGGCTGGTCGCCGGACGCCCTCGGCGACGCCCTGCTGGGCCGCTCGCACCGCTCGCCCGCCGGCAAGGCCAAGCTGGCCGAGGTGATCGAGCGCTCGCGGCGCTTGCTGGCTATGCCCGAGGGCCACCGCCTGGCCATCGTGCCGGCGTCGGACACCGGCGCGGTGGAGCTCGCCCTGTGGTCGCTGCTGGGACCGCGGGGCGTCGATGTCCTGGCGTGGGAAAGCTTCGGGCAGGGTTGGGCGAACGACGTGGTCAAGCAGCTCCGGCTCGCCGACGTGCGGGTGATCGAGGCCGACTACGGCGAGCTGCCGGATCTCGCCCGGGTCGATCCGCGCCGCGACGCGGTCTTCACCTGGAACGGCACCACCTCGGGCGTCCGCGCGCCCGACGGCGAGTGGATCGCCGCCGACCGCGAGGGGCTCACCATCTGCGACGCGACCTCGGCCGTGTTCGCCATGGAGCTGCCGTGGGCGAAGCTGGACGTGGTCACCTGGTCGTGGCAGAAGGCGCTCGGCGGCGAGGGGGGCCACGGCATGCTGGCCCTCGGGCCCCGGGCGGTCGAACGGCTCGAGAGCCATCGCCCGGCGTGGCCGCTGCCAAAGATCTTCCGCCTCACCAAGGACGGTAAGCTGAACGAGGCGATCTTCCGCGGCGAGACGATCAACACGCCCTCGATGCTGTGCGTCGAGGACGCGCTGGACGGGCTCGCCTGGGCCGAGTCCCACGGCGGCCTGCCGGCGCTGGTCCGTCATGCCGAGGACAACCTGGCGCTGGTCGCCGACTGGGTCGCCGAGAGCGACTGGGCGGCGTTCCTCGCGGCCGAGCCGCGCGCGCGCTCGTCCACCAGCATCTGCCTGAAGATCGTTGATCCCTGGTTCCAAGGCTTGACGGACTCGGCCCAGCGCGCGGCGGTCAAGGCGCTGGCCGGCCTGCTGGAGGCGGAGGGGGTCGGCTACGATATCGCCGCCCACCGCGACGCGCCGCCGGGCCTTCGCCTGTGGGGCGGGGCGACGGTCGCCAAGCCGGACCTCGCGGCCCTGCTGCCGTGGCTCGACTGGGCCTTCGCCACCGTCCGCAACGAACGCCGCGCGGCCTAAAGGGGGACGCCTGCCATGGCACGGGTCTTGATCGCCGATTCGATGAGCGAACTCGCGCTCGAGACCTTTCAGTCCTGGGGGCTCGACGCGGACTACGAGCCGGGGCTCGCGCCCGACGAGCTGGCGCGGCGCATCGAGGGCTACGACGGCCTGGCGGTGCGCTCGGCGACCCAGGTGAGCGCCGAGCTGCTGGCGGCCGGCGCCAGGCTGAAGGTCGTCGGCCGCGCCGGCATCGGGGTCGACAACATCGACGTCGAGGCCGCCACCCAGCGCGGCGTCGTCGTCATGAACACGCCGGGCGGAAACGCCATCACGACGGCGGAGCACGCCCTGGCGCTGCTGCTCTCCCTGGCCCGCCGGATCCCGGCCGCCAACGCCTCCACCCAATCCGGCAAGTGGGAGAAGTCGCGCTTCCTCGGGACCGAGCTGACCGGCAAGACCCTCGGGGTGGTCGGCTGCGGCAATATCGGCGCGATCGTCGCCGACCGGGCGCTCGGCCTGCGCATGCACGTCGTCGCCTACGATCCCTATCTCTCGCCCGAGCGGGCCGAGGATCTCGGGGTGGAGAAGGTCGACCTCGAGACCCTGCTGCGGCGCGCCGACGCGATCACCCTGCACGTGCCCTTGACCGATCAGACCCGCGGCATGATCGACGCCGAGGCGCTCGCCAAGACCAAGAAGGGCGCGCTCCTGGTCAACTGCGCGCGCGGCGGGCTGGTGGTCGAGTCCGATCTCAAGGCGGCGCTCGAGTCCGGGCACCTGGCCGGCGCGGCGCTCGACGTCTTCAGCGAGGAGCCGGCGGTCGAGAATCCCCTGTTCGGCTGCGACAAGCTGGTCGCCACGCCGCACCTCGGCGCCTCGACCAGCGAGGCCCAGGCCAAGGTCGCGGTGCAGATCGCCCAGCAGATGTCCGAGTTCCTGCTGACCGGCGCCATCAACAACGCCGTCAACATGCCCTCGCTGTCGGCCGAGGAGGCCAAGCGGCTCAAGCCCTACATGAAGCTGGCCGAGGAATTGGGCTCCTTCGCCGGCCAGCTCACCCGCACGGGCTTGAAGAGCGTCACCGTCGAATACGAGGGACTGGTCGCGGAGCTCAACACCCGGCCGCTCACCCAGGCCGCCCTGGCCGGGCTGCTGGCCCCGATTCTCGACAGCGTCAACATGGTCAACGCGCCGGTCATCGCCCGCGAGCGCAACATCGACGTGGCCGAGGTCACCCACCAGCGCGACTGCGACTATCAGACCCTGATCCGCCTCACCGTCACCAGCGAGACCCAGACCCGCGGCGTCGCCGGCACGCTGTTCGGCGGCGACAAGCCGCGCATCGTCGAGATCAAGGGCATCGCCATCGAGGCCGAGGTGGCGCCGCACATGCTCTACATCACCAACGAGGACAAGCCCGGCCTGATCGGCGCGCTGGGCACCACCCTGGGCGACGCCGGGCTCAACATCGCCACCTTCCACCTCGGCCGCGCACGGCCCGGCGGCGAGGCGCTCGCGCTGATCGAGCTGGACCAGGCGATCCCCGCGGACGTGCTCGCCAAGGTGCGCGCTCTGCCCCACATCCGCCAGGTCGTGCCGCTGGAATTCTAACCCGCGCCGGTGGGCGGCGGGCTGTCCGAGTTTTCCGGGGCTCGGGCGACCGCGCGGCGCGCCAGGATGGCCATGCGCTGCACCACCAGCAGCGACAGGAACAGCAGGCGCTCGACCGTCATGATCGGCAGCACCCAGCCGGCCACCCTATCCGGCAGCCATGGTCGGGGGCACCCAATAGAGGTTATCCTCCAGCCAGTCGACGGCTTGTACTGTTGATCACGCCCACTATCGAAGCCGATTAGCTTCAACGCGAGACTATGCCTTAATTGGAACGGAAGACCATGGACGAGCCGGTTTCGTCACCCGAACCTTGGGACATTATCGAAGCTGCTTCGGAAAGCATCCTCGTCACGACAGCGGACCTAGATTATCCGGGGCCAACGATCGTATATGCCA
>JAWWCG010000429.1:0-3971 GCA_033720555.1 Kiloniellales bacterium
CCGGCTCGAGGACCGGGGCGAGGCGCTGGTAGCGGCCGGCGACGCCGAGCGACTCGGCCTCGCGCATGGCGCCGAGCAGCGCCTCGTTGACCCGCGCCACCACCGCCGCCGGCGGGCCGGCCGGCACGCCGTCCGCCTCTTGAGCCAGGGCGTGGCCGACGGGCGCCCCGGCGCCGGGCACTCCGGCCAAGGGCCCCACTGCCAAGGGGCCCACGGCCAGGATCAGCAGCAGGATCGTGATCGCGCGCGCGCCGGTCGATGTCATGGGTCTCCTCGGGCTGGGCTGCAGGTCGATGGGCGAAGGCGCCATCCTAGGCACCTCCATTATACGCAGCCGCCGGCTCCGGCGTCTCCCCGGCGTCTCCCGGCGTCTCCCCGGCGTCTCCTGCCCGGGCGCCCGAATCGCCCCCGCTCACATCCCCTCACACGCCCGCTCACGTGTCCGCTCACGTGTCCGCTCACGCTACTGTGGCTCGCGCCCGGCGCGGCGGCGCGCTAGACTCCCCGCCGTCACCAGAGTCCCTCTCGCCGCGGCGCGGGTGCTTGCCCTATCCGGTGCGAGCCGGCATATAGGCGGCGCCCGCGGCGGGCCGCCGCGCCGCGCGTCGACAGGAGCGGAAAGTGCCGGTTCCCCTCAAGCAGCAGATCACGGTTGGCGCCTACATCGTGAAGCAGCGCCTCTTGGGCCGCGCGCGCTATCCCCTGGTGCTCATGCTGGAGCCCCTGTTCCGCTGCAACCTGGCGTGCCCCGGCTGCGGCAAGATCGACTACCCCGACGCCATCCTGAACCGCCGGCTCTCGGTCGAGGACTGCGTCCAGGCGGTGGAGGAGTGCCCGGCGCCGGTGGTCTCGATCCCCGGCGGCGAGCCGCTGTTGCACCGGGAGATCGACCGCATCGTCGCCGCGCTGGTCGAGCGCCGGCGCTACGTCTACCTCTGCACCAACGCCCTCCTGCTCGAGAAGAAGCTGCACCTCTTCCGGCCGAGCGACTACCTCGCCTTCTCGGTCCACCTCGACGGGCTCGAGGACGAGCACGACCAGGCGGTCGACCAGGCCGGCGTGTTCGACCGCGCGGTCAAGGCGATCCGGGCGGCCCGGGAGAAGGGCTTCCGGGTCACCGTCAACTGCACGCTCTTCAACACCGCGGATCCGGCGCGCGTCGCCGACTTCTTCGACTTCGTGACCGGGCTCGGCGTCGAGGGCGTCACGGTCTCGCCGGGCTACGCCTACGAGCGGGCGCCGGACCAGGCGCACTTCCTCGGCCGCCGCAACACCAAGGAGCTGTTCCGCGAGGTGTTCCGCCGCGGCAAGGGCCGCAAGTGGCGGTTCTCCCAGTCGAGCCTGTTTCTCGACTTCCTGGCCGGCAACCAGGCCTACCGCTGCACGCCGTGGAGCAACCCGACGCGCAACATCTTCGGCTGGCAGCGGCCCTGCTATCTCCTGAACGAGGGCTACGCCCCGAGCTTCGCCGCCCTGATGGCGGAGACCGACTGGGACTCCTACGGCACCGGGCGCTACGAGAAGTGCGCCGACTGCATGGTCCACTGCGGCTACGAGGGCACCGCCGTCGCCGACACCGTGGCCCGGCCGTGGAAGGCGGCCAAGGTGGCGCTCGCGGGGATCCGCACCGAGGGCGCCATGGCGCCGGAGATCGCCTTGGACCGGCAGCGCCCGGCCGAGTACGTCTTCGAGTCCCTGGTCGGCCGGGCGGTGGCGGAGCTGCCGCCGGGCGGCTCAGGCGAGGCCCGCCGGCCGAAATCCTCCGGCGAGGCGGCCTAGGCTCGCCAGCCCCGCCTCGGCGTCGCGGCCGAGGCGGACCACGGCGGGCACCTCCCACGGACGCAGGCACAAGCGCAGGGCGAGGGCGGCGAGGCGCGGCCGGCCCGCCGGGCCGATGATTCCCCGCACCGCGCGCGGCAGCGAGCGGTCCGCCGGGTCGGCGACGGCGCGCGCCGCCGCGAAGGGGACGCCCGCCTCGGCGGCGACGTCGGCGACGGCGCGGCTCTCCATGTCGGTCGCCACGCAGCCGGTCGCGCTGAAGAGCGCGCGCTTGTCGGCGACGGTGGCGACCATCGCGGCGCTGTCGAGCAGGCTGCCGCCGAGCGCGCCCAGGCCCGCCGCGGCCGCCGCCGCCAGCCATTGGGCGCGCAGGTCCGGATCGCACGCGATCGGCGGCCGGCCGGCGGCGGCGATCCGCTCGGGCAGCACCAGGTCGCCGGGCGCGAGCGCCGGGTCGAGGCCGCCGGCGAGCCCGAAGCTGAGCAGCGCGCCCGCCCCCTCGGCGAGGAGCCGCCGCGCGCCTTGCCGGGCCCGTTCCGCGCTCGCCCCGGCGCAGGCGATGGGCGGCGGGGCGAGGTCGGGCGCGAGGGCTTGGGCGAGGCCCCGGGCGAGCGCCTGGGCCTCGACCGCGAGGCCGACGACGAACCCGGGGACTGGGGCGGCGGGAGTCACATGCCGTGGGGGACGCGGGCCCGCTTGCCGGCGATCAGGTTGCGGTAGCGCGCCAGCGCCCACAGCGGGAAGTAGGCGCTATAGCCGTCGTAGCGCAGGTAGAAGACCCGCGGGAAGCCGATGCCGGTCCACAGCGCCTCGCGCCACTTGCAGCCGTCGCGCGGCTGGCTGAGCAGATAGGCGACGCCGCGCCGCACCGCCTCGCTGTGCACCTCGCCGGCCGCCATCAGGCCGAGCAGCGCCCAGGCGGTCTGCGACGGCGTGCTGGCCTTGACCTCGCTGCGGCGCTCCTTCCAGTAGGTGGCGCAGTCCTCGCCCCAGCCGCCGTCCGGGCGCTGGCGCGACTTCAGCCAGTTGACGGCGCGGCGCACCATGAGGGCCGAGGGCTCGACGCCGACCGCGTTGAGCGCCGACAGCGCCGACCAGGTGCCGTAGACGTAGTTGACGCCCCAGCGGCCGTACCACGAGCCGTCGGATTCCTGCTCGCGCTCGAGGAAGGCGAGGGCCTGGCGCACCGCCCGATGATCGCGGCCGTAGCCGAGCTGCGCCAGCATGGACAGGCAGCGCGCCGAGACGTCCGCCGTCGGCGGGTCGAGGAGCGCGCCGTGGTCGGCGAAGGGAATGTTGTTCAGGTAATGGTACTGGTTCTCGGCGTCGAAGGCGCCCCAGCCGCCGTTGCTGCTCTGCATGCCGACCACCCAGTCGGTGGCGCGGCGGACCGCCGGGCGGGTGCGCTCCTGGCCGGCGCGGTCGAAGGCGAGGACGACGACCGCCGTGTCGTCGACGTCGGGATAGTAGTCGTTGCGGTACTGGAAGGCCCAGCCGCCCGGCTTGAGGCCCGGGCGTTTCCAGCTCCAGTCGCCCATCACGTCGGTGATCTCGCGCTCGAGCAGCCAGTCGGTCGCCCGCTCGAAGGCCGGCCCGGCCGGGTCCTCGCCGGCTTCCAGGAGGGCGTGCATCGCCAGGCAGGTGTCCCACACCGGCGACAGGCAGGGCTGGCAGTAGGCCTCCTCGCCGTCTTCGATCAGCAGGCGGTCGACCGACTGGCGCGCGATCCGCGGGTGCGGGTGGTCGCGGGCGTAGCCGAGCGCGTCGAACGCCATGACGGCGTAGGCCATGGCCGGATAGATGCCGCCCAGCCCGTCCACCCCGTTGAGCCGCGCCACGATGAAGTCGATCGCCCGCTTGATGGCGTTCTGGCGCGCGCCTTTCGGGAAGTGCGGCTCGATCGCGCCGAGGACCCGGTCGACGCCGACGAAGAAGCTGCCGACCGTCGTGCCGGTGGCGTTCATGGGATAGCGCTCGTCGTTCGGGTGGTCGAGGAACAGCTCGTCGAGGCGCACGCCGCGCGGGTTCCGCGCCTGGGGCTTCAGGGCGTAGAGGATCAGCAGCGGCACCACGACGGTGCGCGACCAGTAGGAGATCTTCTCGAGATGGAACGGCGAGGGCCGCGGCAGCAGCATGATCTCGACCGGCATGTTGGGCACCGCCCGCCACGGCACCAGGCCGAACAGGGCGAG
>JAWWCG010000430.1:0-3940 GCA_033720555.1 Kiloniellales bacterium
CTGCGCCCACTGCGGGTACTGCGGCCGCTCCGTGCGCCGCGCTCGCTGGTCGCTGGTCTCGCCATGACGTCTCGTCCTCGAGCAATGGCCGCCCGGCGCGGCATCCTCTGACCGGCGTTTAAGGTAGCGCAAGCACAAGGCGTTGTGAGGCTGGAAATTGTTTGGCCAATCCATAAACTCCCCTTATGCAAAGCCTGCGCCATCTCTTGCCCTCGCCGGGCGCACTGTTCGTTTTCGAGGCGGCGGCGCGCCTCGGCAGCTTCACCTTGGCCGGCCGCGAGCTCGGCATGACTCAGGCCGCCGTCAGCTACGCCATCAAGCAGCTCGAGGGTTCGCTCGCCACCACTCTGTTCCTGCGCCGGCACCGGGCGGTGGCACTGACCGAGGCGGGCGAGCGCTTCTACAACGACGTTTCCATTGGGCTCGCTTATATCCGGCGCTCCGCGGAGAGCCTCGGGCGGCTGCGCCGGGACGACCATGTGACCCTCTCCGTGTCGACGGCCTTCGCCAGCTACTGGATCCTGCCGCGGCTGGTCGAGTTCCGGCGGGATTTGCCTGAGATCGATCTGCGGCTGCTGACCACGGACAAGGACGTCGACCTGGCGGCCGAAGGCATTCCCCTCGGCATTCGCCGCGGCGACGGCGCCTGGTCGCAATACCAGGCGGCGTTGCTGGCGCCCGAGGAGATCTTCGCCCTGGCCAGCCCCGGCTATCTCGCCGCCGCCGGCCGACCGACGGACCCGGAGGAGCTCGCGCGCCATCGACTGATCCATCTGGAGGAGCCGTTCCGCCCGCGCCCGACCTGGCGCGACTGGTTCGAGGCCTTGGGCGTCGCCTACCGCGACGACGGCGAAGGCCTCCGCCTCAACGATTATGCCCTTGCGCTCCAAGCTGCGCTGGAAGGCCAGGGCATCGTTCTCGGCTGGCGCCATGTCACGGCCGGCCTGGTGACCTCGGGCTTGCTGGCACCGGCCCTGCTCGAGGGTTTCGTCACCGGCTTTGGCTTCTACGTGACTTGGCCGCGGTCGATCCCATTGAGCCGCGACGCCGAGCGGGTGCGCGACTGGCTGCTGGCGGCCGGTGGTTAAACCCGGTGGTTAAACCCGGTGGTTAAGGCCGCGCGCCGCGGCGCCAACCATAAAGCTCGGCGGCGCCGGCGGGCTGCCGGCTCACGCCCGGCCAACGCACCCGGCCAACCCGCCTGGCCAACCCACTGTGGCAAAGGGTTTTGCGTTAAGTCGGTGTTAACCGGGCCGGCGCTATGGTCCGGTCAAGATCGCTTCAAAATTTCTGCGAGTTTGCCGGGGATTGAGCCGTGAAGACTCCTTACATCGAGATGATTTCTTTGGTTGAGCGCCTGCACCGTCAGTGCCTCGAGGTCGTCAAGGCGGAACTCGACCGCCTGGGCATCCGCGACCTGAACAACGTGCAAGCCCTCATCCTGTTCAACATCGGCGAGGAAGAGTTGACCGTCGGCGAACTGACGCAGCGCGGCTACTACCTCGGCTCGAACGTGTCCTACAACGTGAAGAAGATGGTCGAGAACGGCTATCTGATCCAAGAGCGCTCGCCGCACGACCGCCGCTCGTTTCACGTCCGCGCCGCGGACAAGGGGCTGGACATCTACCGGCGCCTGGACGAGCTGTTCGGCTCCCATTCGGAGCGCCTCTTGGCCGCCCAGTTCACGGTCGACAGCGTGGACCAGACCAACACCACGCTGCGCCGCCTCGAGCAGTTCTGGGCGACGCCGCAGCACCTCACCAACCGCATGACCACGGCCGCCTGACCGGCGGCCGGACGGCCTCTTCCGCCTCGGGCCCGGCGCCAAGCGGCGCCGGGCCCGCCGCGCTTGCGCGCGTCGACCCGTAGCGATCGCGCGCGACCCGCCACCCGACCCGCCGCCCGATCCGGCGCGCGATTCGGTGCGCGGCGACATGAAGCGATACATCGTGGCCATTGCGGGGCGGCGCCGTCTCGGCATAGAACCGGAGGTCGATCCGTCGCCCGCCCGGCGGGATCGCCCGAGTTTTCGCCCCCAGAGCCCGTCATGGCCGCCGTCCAACACGCTCCGTCCTACTACGCCGCGACCGCCAACGACCTCGCCGAGCGTCCGGCCCTCGCCGGCGACCTGCGCGCCGACGTGTGTGTGATCGGCGGCGGCTTCACCGGGCTCTCGTCGGCGCTGCACCTGGCCGAGCGCGGCTACGACGTCGCGCTGCTCGAGGCCGAGCGCCTCGGCTGGGGCGCCTCGGGGCGCAACGGCGGCCAGATGAACAGCGGCCAGCGCGTCGGCCAGGAGGAGCTCGAGGCCCTGGTCGGCCTCGAGGAGGCGCGCCGCCTCTGGGACCTGGCCGAGGAGGCCAAGGCGACGGTGCGCGAGCGCGTGGCGCGCCACGGCATCGCGTGCGACCTCAAGGCGGGTAATCTGCTGTGCGCCTACAAGCCGGGCGAGGCGGCGGGCCTCGCCCGCGCCGCCGAGCGCCTGCGCGAGGTCTACGGCTACGACCAGTGCCGCGCCGTTTCCAAGGCGGAGATGGCCGAGATGCTCGGCACCGCGCGCTATCACGGCGGCCGCCTCGACATGGGCGCCGGCCACCTGCATCCGCTCAACTTCGCGCTCGGGCTCGCCCGCGCCGCCGAGGCGGCCGGCGCCCGCCTCCACGACGCCTCGCGGGCGACCCGCGTCGAGACCGCGTCCCACGCCGGCGCCAAGAGCGTCGTCCACACCGCCGCCGGCCGGGTGGCGGCCGATTGCGTGGTGCTCGCCTGCAACGGCTACCTGGAGCAGCTCGAGCCGCGCATCGCCGGGCGCATCATGCCGATCAACAACTACGTGCTGGCGACCGCGCCGCTGGGCGAGGCGGGGGCGCGCGCCCTCATCCGCGACGACGTCTGCGTCACCGACACCAAGTTCGTGGTCGACTACTACCGCCTGACGGCGGACACCCGCCTGCTGTTCGGCGGCGGCGAGACCTACAGCCGCCGCTTTCCCGCCGACATCAAGGGCTTCGTGCGGCGCTACATGCTGCGGGTCTACCCGCAGCTCGCCGAGACGCCGATCGACTACGCCTGGGGCGGCACGCTGGCGATCACCATGAACCGCCTGCCGGCGTTCGGGCGGCTCGCGCCCAACACCTTCTACGCCCAGGGCTACTCCGGCCAGGGGGTGGCGCTGGCCGCGCTCGCCGGCAAGCTGATCGCCGAGGCGGTGGCCGGCACCGCCGAGCGCTTCGACGTCATGGCCCGCCTGCCGCAGCGCGACTTCCCCGGCGGCACCCTGCTCCGCTGGCCGGGCCTGGTCGCCGGCATGCTCTACTACAGCTTGAGGGACAAGCTGTAACTATCTGTCATCAATAAATAAAAGGCGACCCTAAGAGAACGCTTGGATGCCCGTCTGGGCGCGGCCGAGGATGAGCGCGTGGACGTCGTGGGTGCCCTCGTAGGTGTTGACCGCCTCCAGGTTCATGACGTGGCGGATCACGTGGTACTCGTCGGCGATGCCGTTGCCGCCGTGCATGTCGCGGGCCATGCGGGCGATCTCCAGCGCCTTGCCGCAGGAGTTGCGCTTGGCGAGCGAGATCGCCTCGGGCGCCGCCTGCCCCGCGTCGAACAGGCGCCCGAGGCGCAGGCAGGTCTGCAGGCCGAGGGTGATCTCGGTCTGCATGTCGGCGAGCTTCTTCTGGATCAGCTGGGTGGCGGCGAGCGGCCGGCCGAACTGCTTGCGCTCCAGGGTATAGCGGCGCGCCGCGTGCCAGCAGAACTCGGCGGCGCCCAGCGCGCCCCAGGCGATGCCGTAGCGCGCCCGGTTGAGGCAGCCGAAGGGGCCCTTGAGACCGGCGACGTTGGGCAAGAGGTTTTCCTCCGGCACCTCGACGCCGTCCATGACGATCTCGCCGGTCACCGAGGCGCGCAGCGAGAACTTGCCCTCGATCTTGGGCGC
>JAWWCG010000431.1:0-3934 GCA_033720555.1 Kiloniellales bacterium
CGCACCACGTGGAGGATGTGCAGGGCGCTGCCGTGCGTGGCCGCGAGATCGGCCGCGGCTTCGAGCGCCTTGGTCGAGGACTGCGATCCGTCGATCGCCACCAGGATGTTCTTGAACACGGATAACCTCCCCCCGCCCATGTGGAACGCCTAGCCTAGCATCAATCCGCGCCCTCGTCTCAAGGCCCTCGTCTCAAGGCCCTCGTCTCGAGACCCTCGTCTCAAGGCCCCGCGCCGCGCGCCGGCGGCAAAGTCTTTGACAGCGAGCCCGCCGGACGGCACATCATCTCCGCACGCGAAGGCGCGCGAAGCAACCATCGGACGGGGGGCGAGATGCCGCGAATCGTCTATGTCAACGGCGAGTACCTGCCGGAGGCGGAGGCCAAGATCTCGGTCTTCGACCGCGGCTTCCTGCTGGCCGACGGGGTCTACGAGGTGTCCTCGGTGCTGGCCGGCAAGCTGATCGACAACGAAGCCCACCTGATTCGCCTGGAACGCTCGCTGGGCGAGCTGCAGATGGCGCCGCCGGTGCCGCTCGAGGAGATCCCGGCGATCCAGCGCGAGATCGTCGCCCGCAACGCGCTCGACCAGGGGATCGTCTACCTGCAGGTGACCCGCGGCGCGGCCGACCGCGACTTTCCTTTCCCGAAGGACGCCCGGCCCTCGCTGGTCGTCTTCTCCCAGGCCAAGAACCTGCTGGAGGACCCGGTCGCGGCGCGCGGCCTGTCGGTGGTCACCCGGCCCGACATCCGCTGGCAGCGGCGCGACATCAAGACCGTGCAGTTGCTCGCCCCGGCGCTCGCCAAGCAGGCGGCGCTCGACGCCGGGGCCGACGACGCCTGGATGGTCGAGGACGGCTTGGTCACCGAGGGCACCTCGAACAACGCCTACATCGTCACCGAGGACGGCGCCATCGTGACGCGGGCGCTGTCCCACTCGATCCTGCACGGCATCACCCGGCGCGCGATCCTCGGCCTGGCCATGGGCGACGGGCTCAGGGTCGAGGAGCGCGGCTTCTCGCCCGAGGAGGCCTACGCGGCGCGCGAGGCCTTCATCACCAGCGCCTCGGCCTTCGTCTACCCGGTGGTTCGCATCGACGGCCGCCTGCTCGGCGACGGCACGCCGGGGCCGGTGGCGACCAAGCTGCGCCGGCTCTACATCGAGATGGCGCTCGCCGAGTCCGCCTGAGGCGGCTGAGCGGCGTCGTTGGGCCCGGCGTCGGCGCGGCGGGGCCGGTTGGCGTCGAGATGGTCGACCACCTGGCCGGCGGCCTCGCCGACGCCGAAGAACAGGCCCGAGCCCAGGCTGTACATCCAGTGCAGGCCGCAGAAGTAGAGGCCGGGGAACGGCGAGACGCCGCGCTCCTGGCGCGGATAGCCGCGGGCGTCGGTGACCGGCAGGTCGATCCAGGCGAAGTCGCAGGCATAGCCGGTCGCCCAGACGATGCTCGCGATCCCGCACGCCGCCAGGTCGAGGGACTGGGTCTCCGGCAGCGCCGCCGCGCCCGCGCCGCGACCTTCGCCGCCGATATCCCCGACCCCGTAATCGCCGAGCCCGTAATTGCCGAGCCCGTAATCGCCGTCGTCGGTGTTGGCCGCATCGGCGGCCGGCGCGGCGATGGCGTTGGCGGCGATGTGGGCGTCGATCCGCGCCATGATGTCGCGGGAGAAGCGGTCGGCCGCGGCGACCTTGCGGTTGACGTCGGCGGCGAAGCGCAGACGCGCGCCCTCGGCCCCGGTCACGCGGCCGAGGAGGGTGATGCCGTCGCGGGCGAAGCGGCGCAGGTTGAGGCTGCGGCCGCCGTTCTTGCCGCTGGCGTGGGGATTGGGCCGGTAGCGCTCGACCGGGTTCGCCGGATCGGCGAAGCCGGCGTCGTAGGCGCCCATGTCGGCGAGCCAGGCGTCGGTGTCGCGCCCGCGGTAGCGCATGGGAAAGCGTCCGGCGCTGCCGAGCGAGAGGTAGACCCGCCGTCCGGCCTGATGGAGCTCCTCGGCGATCTGGCAGCCCGACTGGGCCGAGCCCACCACCAGCACCGCGCCGGCCGGCAGCGCCGCGGGGCTGCGGTATTGGCTGGAATGGATCTGATGGACCGCGGGCGCGATCGACCGGGCGCAGGCGGGCAGGGCGGGCTTGTGGAAATAGCCGACCGTCACCACGACGTTGCGCGCCGCGATCGGCCCGCGGTCGGTCTCGACCCGGTAGCCGGCGCCGTCCGGCGCCAGGCGCTCGGCCGTCACGCCGGTTTCGACCGGTGCGCCGAAGGCGCGGGCGTAGGCCTCGAGGTAGGCGACGATCTGGTCGCGGGCGAGGAAGCCGTGCGGGTCGTCGCCCCGGTAGGCGAAGCCCGGCAGGCGCAGCATCCAGTTGGGTGTCACCAGGGTGAAGGAATCCCAGCGCTCGGCGCGCCACCGGGCGCCGATCGCATCGCGCTCGATGACGAGATGCGGGCGGCCCCGGCGGCTCAGGTGGTAGCTCACCGAGAGCCCGGCCTGGCCGGCGCCGATCACCAGGGTGTCGATCTCCCGGACGGGGGTGTGCCGGACGGTACGTTCGCGGACGGAGCTGTGTCCGGCGGGGCTTTGCCCGCTGGGGGTCCGGCGGCCGCGGGGCGCGCTTCGGGTCATGGGCGAGGCTCCTTTCCAGGGGTGCGGGTAAGAACATACCGACCGGTTGGTATGTAAAAGAAAGGCCGCGTCGGAGTCAAGCGTCTTCCTGTGTTGGCTGAGAGATTCACAGGATAGCCTGCCGCCAAGCCCCTTGCAGGGCGAGGTGAGAGGGGTTAATTAGACCGTACGGTTTGTTTTTGAGAGGGAAGCGGCCATGGCGAGATCCGGGGCCCAGACCCGCGAGCGGCTGCTCGACGCGGCCGAGGCGATCATCTTCGAGCGCGGCTTCGCCGCCACCTCCCTCGACAGCGTGATCGCCCGCGCCGGGGTGACCAAGGGCGCCTTCTTCCACCACTTCGCGTCCAAGGCCGAGCTGGGCGGCGCCGTCATCGAGCGCCACGCCGAGCGGGACATGGCCAATTGCGACCGCATCCTGGCGCGCGCCGAGCGGCTGGCCGACGACCCGCTGCAGCAGGTGCTGATTTTCGTCGGCCTGCTGCTGGAGGACTACGAGAGCCTGCGCAACCCGGTGCCGGGCTGCCTCTTCGCCTCCTACCTCTACCAGCGCCTCGCCTATCCCGACGCGGCCGCCGAGACGACCGCCCGCGCGCTCGGCTACTGGCGCGACGCGCTCGCGGCCAAGCTCGGCGCGGCCGGCGCGGCGCACCCGCCGCGGGTCGAGATCGCGCCGGCGGACCTCGCCGACACCCTGCTGGCGGTGATCGAGGGCGGCTACGTCCTGAGCAAGGCCCGCAACGACCCGGAGGTCCTGCGCCGCCAGCTCCGCCACTACCGCAGCCTGCTGGCGCTGCTGCACGGCATGGACCCCGGCCAGGCCTCGCGCGCCGCGCCGGGCCCGCGGCGCGAGGCGCCGGGCCGCGCCTCCTAGGGCCGTGTCTCCCAGGGCCGTGTCTCCCAGGGCCATGCTTCCGAGGGCCGCAGAACCCGCTAGGCGAGGATCTGGAAGTGCGCCTCGCTCGGCGTGCGCGCGGCGCCGTTGACCGGCAGGATGTCCTGCGGGCAGGCCGACATGGCGACGACGCAGTCCATGCGGGCGCGCAGCACCACGTAGTCGCCCGCCTTGGACAGCGGCTCGCCCCACGAGGTGCGGCCGTCGGCGGCGACCGGAATGTTCATCCAGAGATTGAGCGGGCTCGGGCATTCCGGCGGCGTCAGGTCGAGCGCGCCGAGGGCGGCGAAGAGGTTGTCGGTGCAGTTGTCGTGATAGCCGGTGCAGCCGAGCAGGCGGTAGCGGTACTCGTCGCAGGCCGCCATGAGGGTGTCGTGGACCCCCGGCGTGGTGTCCTCGACTAAGTCGAGGATCGGCCG
>JAWWCG010000432.1:0-3927 GCA_033720555.1 Kiloniellales bacterium
ACAGGCGTGACGGGGAGCACAGCCGGCGAGGAGGCGGCAGAGCGGCGGGCGGCACCGGCGACACCGGCGACGCGGGCGGGGCCGGGGCCGGGCGATTTCGGCCGGGCGGCCGAGACGCCGTCGGGCAAGGGCGCCGGCGACGAGAACTTCCCGGTCGGCTCCTGGCTGCTGCCGGCGCGCCTGAGGCCCCACGTCGCCAAGTTCTACGCCTTCGCCCGGGCGATCGACGACATCGCCGACAACCCCGCGCTCGCGCCCGACGACAAGATCCGACGCCTCGAGCGCTTCGAGGTCGCCATCGCCGGCCGGGAGACCGACGACCCGGCGCTCGCCACCGCCCACCGGCTGCGCGCCAGCCTGGCGGAGACCGGCGTGCCGGCGCGGCACTGCCTCGACCTGATCGCCGCCTTCAAGCAGGACGCCGTCAAGCTGCGCTACGACGACTGGGACGACCTGATCGGCTATTGCACGCTGTCGGCCAATCCGGTGGGGCGCTATCTGCTCGACCTGCACGGCGAGGACCCGGCCGGCTATGGCGCGAGCGACGCGCTGTGCAGCGCGCTGCAGGTGATCAACCATCTACAGGACTGCGACGACGACTACCGCAATCTGGACCGGGTCTATCTGCCCCAGGACTGGATGGCCGCCGAGGGCGTCGGCATCGAGGCGCTGGCCGCGCCGGCCTGCTCGCCCGGGCTGCGCCGGGTGCTCGAGCGCTGCCTCGACGCGAGCGCCGGCCTGCTCGCCGGGGCCGAGGCCTTGCCGGCGCGCCTGCGCTCGCGCCATCTCGCCCTGGAGTCGGCGGTCATCGTCGCCCTGGCGCGCCGCCTGGTGGGCGAGCTGCGCCGCCGCGATCCGCTCGCCGAGCGGGTCGTTCTGAGCAAGGCCGAGAGCCTTCGCGTCGCCCTGCCCGCCGCCTTCGCCGAGCTCGCCCGCAGGCTGTTCGCGCGGCGCGGCCCGGCGTCCGCCGCGAGGCCGTGATGGCCATGGCCGTTCCGCCCGCCGCTCCACCTCCCGGCCCGCCCGCCGCACCACCTCCCGGTGCGCCCCCTGGCCCGCCCCCCGAGGGCGACATGGCCGCGGCCCACGCCCACGCCCGCGCGGTCGCCTTTCGCTCCGGCTCGTCCTTCCTGCTCGGCATGAGTCTGCTGCCCCGCCGCCGGCGTCAGGCCATGTACGCCATCTACGCCTTCTGCCGCGAGGTCGACGACATCGCCGACGGCACCGATCCGGTCGCCGAGAAGCTGGCCGCGCTGGGCGCCTGGCGCGAGGAGATCGAGCGGCTCTACCGGGGCCGGCCGAGCCGGCCGACGACCTGCGCCCTGCGCGACGCGGTGGACGCCTTCGGCCTGCCGAAGGACGAGTTCCTGGCGGTCGTCGCCGGCATGGAGATGGACGCCCGCGAGGCCATGGTCGCGCCCGAGCGCGAGACCTTCGCGCTCTATTGCCGCCGGGTGGCCGGCGCGGTCGGCTGCCTGTCGGTGCGCGCCTTCGGCGCCAACGGCGCGGCGGCCGACGAGCTCGCCGTGGTCCTCGGCAACGCGCTGCAGATCACCAACGTCCTGCGCGACCTGGACGAGGACGCGGCGCGCGGCCGGCTCTACCTGCCGGCCGACCTGCTGGCCGAGGCCGGCATCGCGGCGACCACCCCGGCCGCGGTCCTCGGCCACCCGGCCCTCGACCGGGTGTGCGCCGCCCTGGCCGGCGAGGCGCGGCGGGATTTCGCCCGCAGCGAGCGCCTGATCGCGGCCTGCGAGAAGGCGGCGATCCGCCCGGCCGTCGTCATGATGCGGGTCTACCGGCTGATCCTCGCCCGGCTGGAGCGCCGGGGCTGGCGCGCGCCGCGCCGCCCGGTCCGCGTCTCGCGCGTCGAGAAGGCCTGGATCGGCGTGCGCCACGGCCTGTTCTGAGCGATGGCCGACGCCGCCGCGCCTGGGACCGTCCACGTGATCGGGGCGGGCATCGCCGGCCTGGCCTGCGCCGTCCGCCTGGCGGCGCGCGGCCGCCGCGTGCGGCTCTACGAGGCCGCCGGGCAGGCCGGGGGCCGCTGCCGCTCCTACTACGACGCCCGGCTCGCGCGCACCCTCGACAACGGCAACCACATCCTGCTGAGCGCCAACAGGGAGGCGGTCTCCTACGTCGAGGAGATCGGCGCCGCCGACAGCCTGATCGGCCCGGCGCGCGCGGCCTTTCCCTTCGTCGACCTGGCGACCGGCGAGCGCTGGACCCTCCGGCCCGGCGCCGGCCGGCTGCCCTGCTGGCTGCTGGATCCGCGCCGGCGCGTGCCGGGCACCGGCCTCGGCGCCTACCTGGCGGCGCTCCGTCTCGCCCGGGCCGGACCGTCGGCCACGGTCGCCGACTGCCTCGACGCCGACGACCCCGCCTGGGCGCGGTTCTGGGAGCCGCTCTGCGTCGCCGCCCTCAACACGGCGCCGGCGGAGGCCTCGGCTCGCCTGCTCTGGCTGGTGGTGCGCGAGAGCTTCCTGCGCGGCGAGGCCGCCTGCCGGCCGCTGATCCCCCGCGACGGGCTCGCCGCCAGCTTCGTCGAGCCGGCCCTCGCCCGGCTGCGCCGGGCCGGGGCGACGGTCTCCTTCAACGCCCGGCTGCGCGCCCTGGAGAGGGCGCCCGAGCGGGTCCGGGCGCTGGCCTTCGCCGACGGCCCCGTCGCCCTCGACGAGGCCGACCGGGTGGTGCTGGCGGTGCCGCCGGCGGTCGCCGCCGAGCTGCTGCCGGAACTCAGCGTGCCCGACGAAAGCCGGCCGATCGTCAACGTCCACATCCGCCTGGAGCGGCCGCCGGCCCTGCCCGCGGACCTGCCGTTCCTCGGCCTGGTCGGGAGCTGGGCCGACTGGCTGTTCGTGCGCGGCGACGTGGTCAGCCTGACCGTCAGCGCCGCGCGCGCCCTCGCCGAGGAAAGCCAGGAGGCGATCGCGGCGCGGCTGTGGCGCGACACCGCGCGCGCCCTCGACCTGCCGCCCGACCTACCGCTCGACCTGCCGCCCGACCCGGCCGCCAGCTCGACCGGGACCCGGCGGCCGCCGATGCGGGTCATCAAGGAACGCCGCGCCACCTTCGCCCAGACCCCGGCGGCACTCGCCCGCCGGCCGCCGCCGCGAACCCGCTGGTCGAACCTGCTGCTGGCCGGCGACTGGACCGACACCGGCTATCCCGCCACCATCGAGAGCGCCGTGCGCTCCGGGCGGACCGCCGCGCGCCTGATCGGCGACGGCGCGGGCTGAGAGGCGAGCCGCGCCGGCAGGGACGCCGCCGCCTCGGGGATTGGCTTTCCGGACGGCGCGCGCTATCTATCGCCGGTCGGGTCCGACCCGGGTTTCTGAACAATCGGCAGGAGTTGCGGGCGTGAGCATGCAGGCTGTGGCCGGATTGGATCTTTGGTCCGAGGAGCTGGACCGGGTGATCGCGGAGGCCCGCGAGGCGCTGGTCGCGCGCCAGCGCGAGGACGGCCACTGGATCTTCGAGTTCGAGGCCGACGCCTCGATCACCTCGGAATACGTCATGCTGCGCCACTATCTCGGCGAGGTGGACGACGCCGCCTCGCGCGACATCGAGCGCAGGATCGGCAGCTACCTGCGCGCCCGTCAGAACGCCGAGGGCGGCTGGCCGCTGTTCCACGGCGGCGACGTGAACCTCAGCTCCACCGTCAAGGCCTACTTCGCCCTGAAATTGATCGGCGACGACCCCGACGCGCCGCACATGCGCCGCGCCCGCGCCGCCATCCTGTCGCGCGGCGGCGCGGCCAACGCGAACGTCTTCACCCGCATCAACCTCGCCCTGTTCGGCCTGGTGCCGTGGCGGGCGGTGCCCAACATGCCGGTCGAGATCATGCTGCTGCCGCGGCCCTCGCCGTTCCATCTCGAGAAGATCTCCTACTGGTCGCGCACCGTCGTGGTGCCGCTGCTGATCCTC
>JAWWCG010000433.1:0-3917 GCA_033720555.1 Kiloniellales bacterium
AGCTTCATCACGCCGGCGATCGTCGATCGCGACCCCGTGGTGATCGGCATTTCCACCGGCGGCGCCTCGCCGGTCCTGGCGCGCCGCCTGCGCGCCGCCATCGAAACCCTGCTGCCGTCGCGGCTGGGCCGGCTCGCCCGGTTCGCCGACTCCTTCCGTTCCGCCGTCGCGGCCCTGGTGCCCGACGGCCGCTCGCGGCGGGCCTTCTGGGACCGTGTCTTCGACGGCCCGGTGGCCCGCGCCGTGCTGGCGGGCGACGAGCGGGCTGCCCGCGAAACCATGCTCTCCCTGGTCAACCGTCGCAGTCCGCACGAATCGCCCGCCGGCTCGGTGGCGATCGTCGGCGCCGGCCCCGGCGATCCGGACCTGCTGACCCTCAAGGCGCTGGCCGCGCTGCAGAGCGCCGACGTGGTGGTCTACGACCGGCTGGTCGGGCCGGAGATCCTGGACCGGGCCCGGCGCGACGCCGAGCGCGTCTATGTCGGCAAGGCGAAGGGCGATCACGCGCTCGGCCAGGACGAGATCAACGCCCTGCTGCGCGACGAGGCGCGCGCCGGCAAGCGTGTCGTGCGGCTCAAGGGCGGCGACCCCTTCGTGTTCGGGCGCGGCGGCGAGGAGCTGGACTACCTGCGCCGTCACGGGATCGCGGTGGAGCTGGTCCCCGGCATCACGGCCGCCGCCGCCGCCGCGGCCGCCGCGGGCATTCCGCTGACCCATCGCGGGCTCGCCCCGGCGGTGAGCCTGGTGACCGGCCACGGCGCCAGCGACGGCACCAGCGACGGCTGCAGCGGGCCGGAGGTCGACTGGGCCGCCCTGGCGGCCGGCCGGCAGACCCTGGCGATCTACATGGGCCTGTCGGTTGCGGGGCGGGTGGCCGAGCGGCTGATCGCCAACGGCCGGCAGGCCGGCACGCCGGTCGCCGTGATCGCCAAGGCGAGCTTGCCGGATCAGCGGATCGTGACCGGCCGTCTCGGCGAGCTCGGCTCGCTGGTCGGCGACGGCGCGCTCGAAGGCCCGGCGCTGATCCTGGTCGGCGAGGTGGTCGCCCTGGCCGACACCCTGGCCGATGCGGCGAGCCGGGACTTGGCGCTGCCGCTCGCGGCGGCGGCCGGCTAGGCGAGGGAGGGCGACGCCATGAGTGGCCCCGCGAGATCCCAGGCCAATCCCCAGGCGAATCCCAAGGTCATGACGGCGAACCTGCTGCGCGACGGCGACGTGGTCTATCTCACCGCCGCCGGCACCTGGTCGCTGTGGCTGCACGAGGCGGCGGTGGCCCGCGACGAGGGCGGCGCGGCGGATCTCGAGGCCCGCGCCAAGCAGGCCGAAGGCGACCAAATCGTGGTCGGCGCCTATCTGATGACCGTCTTCGAGAGCGAGAGCGGGCCGCAGCCGATCGGCACCCGCGAGAGGATCCGCGCCAAGGGGCCGACGGTCCATCCCGAGTTCGGCAAACAGGCCATGACGAGCGCCGCGCGGGACGTCGGCGCCGAGAGGATCGAGTGATGTACCGCTACGACGAGTTCGACGAGACGCTGGTGCGCGAGCGCGTCGCCCAGTTCCGCGGCCAGGTGGCGCGGCGGCTGGCCGGCGACATGAGCGAGGACCAGTTCAAGCCGCTGCGCCTGATGAACGGCGTCTATCTGCAATTGCACGCCTACATGCTGCGGATCGCGATCCCCTACGGCACCTTGTCGTCGCGGCAGATGCGCCGCCTCGCCGAGGTCGCGCGCCGCTACGACAAGGGCTACGGCCACTTCACCACGCGGCAGAACATCCAGTTCAACTGGCCGCGGTTGGCCGACGTGCCGGACATCCTCTCGGAGCTCGCCGACGTCGAGATGCACGCGATCCAGACCAGCGGCAACTGCATCCGCAACGTCACCGCCGACCAATACGCCGGCGTGGCGGCGGAGGAGATCGAGGACCCGCGCATCTACGCCGAGATCATCCGCCAGTGGTCGACCTTCCACCCGGAGTTCAGCTTCCTGCCGCGCAAGTTCAAGATCGCGGTGACCGGCGCGCCGCACGACCGCGCGGCGGTGCGCGTGCACGACATCGGCCTGCACATGCGCCGCAAGGGCAACAACGGCAGCGGCGAGGTCGGCTTCGAGGTGATCGTCGGCGGCGGCCTGGGGCGCACGCCGGTGATCGGCAAGACGATCCGCTCCTTCCTGCCCAAGCGCCACCTGCTGAGCTATCTCGAGGCGATCCTCAGGGTCTACAACCAGCTCGGCCGGCGCGACAATCTCTTCAAGTCGCGGATCAAGATCCTGGTCAACAGCGTCGGCGCCGAGGAGTTCGTCCGGCTGGTCGAGGCGGAGTGGGCCGAGATCAAGGACGGCGCCCTCGGGCTGCCCGAGGAGGAGGTGGCGCGCATCACCGCCTATTTCGCGCCGCCGGCCTACGAGCGCTTGTCCGCGCTCACGCCCGCCTTCGAGGCCAAGCGCCTGGAGGACCCGGCCTTCGCCCAATGGGTGCGCACCAACGTCGCCGCCCACAAGCAGCCGGGCTACGCCATCGCCAATATCTCGCTGAAGCCCGAAGGCGGCATCCCCGGCGACGCGACGGCCGAGCAGATGGACGGCATCGCCGACCTGGCGGCGCGCTTCAGCCTGTCGGAAATCCGCGTCACCCACGAGCAGAACCTGGTGCTGCCCTACGTCCGGCAGCGCGACCTCTACGCGCTCTGGCAGGAACTGGCGGCGCTCGGCCTGGCCAGCGCCAACCTCGGCCTGGTCGGCGACATGATCGCCTGCCCGGGCCTCGACTATTGCAGCCTGGCGAACGCGCGCTCGATCCCCATCGCCCAGGCGATCAGCCGGCGCTTCGCCGACCTCGACCGCCAGCACGACATCGGCGAGCTCAAGATCAAGATCTCCGGCTGCATCAATGCCTGCGGCCACCATCACGTCGGCCACATCGGCATCCTCGGCGTCGATAAGCGCGGCGAGGAGTTCTACCAGATCACCCTCGGCGGCAATGCCGACGAGAACGCGGCCCTCGGCGACATCGTCGGCCCGTCCTTCGCCTACGACGAGGTGGTCGGCGCGGTCGAGACCATCGTCGACACCTATCTTTCGGTGCGCGACGGCGCGGAGGAATCGTTCCTCGCGACCTACGCCCGGGTCGGCCTCAAGCCGTTCAAGGAGAATCTCTATGCCGCTCATTAAGGACGGCCGGGTCGCCGACGATCCCTGGCTGCGGCTTGCCGACGACGAGGCGCTGCCGACCGGCGCGCCGGCGATCGTCAGCCTGGAGCGCTGGCAGGCGGAGCGCGAGAGCCTCGCGGGGCGCAACGCGCCGCTGGGCCTGTGGCTGAGAAGCGATCAGTCGCCCGCCCTGGTGGCTGACGACCTCGACCATTTCGACCTCGTCGCCCTCGACTTCCCGAAGTTCAACGACGGCCGCGCGTTCTCCTACGCCCGACTGCTGCGCGAGCGCTACGGCTACCGCGGCGAGCTGCGCGCGGTGGGCGAGGTGCTGCGCGACCTGCTGCTCTACATGCACCGCTGCGGCTTCGACGCCTTCGCGATCGACCGGGACGATGCGGCGGAGCGCTGGGAGGCGGCGCTCGAGGAGATGTCGGTGTGGTATCAGCCGACCGCCGACGGCCGGCCGATCGTCTTGCGCCAACGCGCGCGCGGCCGACAGGTCGAGTCGAAGCGGAGCGCCGCCGCGGCGCGAGCGAGCTGACCCGGCAGGGTAACCGGGAGGTCGTGGAGGGCCTTAGTTTGCACACTGACATCGCACAAGACCCGGCGAACGACGCCGAACGCCTGGCGGCCGACTTGGCCGCCGCCTACCGGGATCATGACGGCCAGGATCTGCTTGAGCCGATGATCCGCCAGGTCTTCGCCGGACGGATCGCGGCCGTCTCGTCGTTCGGCACCGAATCCGCCGTGCTTCTGGCGATGGTC
>JAWWCG010000434.1:0-3912 GCA_033720555.1 Kiloniellales bacterium
CGGGAGGCGGCGGGAGGCGGGTGGAGCGGGCGATGGGAATCGAACCCACGACATTCAGCTTGGGAAGCTGACGTTCTACCTCTGAACTACGCCCGCGTGGCCTTCTCTTATAGGCCCGCCCTGACCTCCGTTCAAGAAGCCGTCATCGCGCCAGCCGGCGGATGACAGGGCCCGGCGGGCCGCGTAGGGTGCCTCGGGCGTCGGCGTTTCCGCCCGCGCAACCGTACAAAAGCGCAACCGCACAGTGGACCTCGTGCCATGCTGAACAAACTGCGCGCCGCCGCCTTGGCCGCCGCCTTGGCCGCGGCCGCGAGCCTGGCCGTCGGCCCCGCCGCAGCGCTCGACGCGGAGGCCGGCTGGCCGGAGATCCTGGCCGAGGCCGAGGGCCAGGAGGTGTTCTGGAACGCCTGGGGCGGCGACGAGCGGATCAACGCCTACATCGCCTGGGTGGGCGAGCGGGTCGCCGCCGAGCACGGCGTCAGGCTGCGCCACGTCAAGCTCGCCGACACCGCCGAGGCGGTGGCGCGGGTGCTCGCGGAGAAGGCCGCCGGCAAGGACGAGAACGGCTCGATCGACCTGATCTGGATCAACGGCGAGAACTTCGCCGCGATGAAGGAGAACGACCTGCTCTACGGGCCGATCACCGACCGCCTGCCCAACTTCGCGCTGGTGGACGTCGCCGGCACGCCCGCCACCCTGGTCGACTTCACCGTGCCCACCGAGGGCTACGAGGCCCCCTGGGGCGTCGCCAAGATCAACTTCATCTACGACAGCGCGCGCGTCGCGGCGCCGCCGCGCAGCGTGGCGGCGTTCCTCGACTGGGCGGCGGCCAATCCGGGGCGCTTCACCTACCCGGCGCCGCCGGACTTCATCGGCTCGACCTTCCTCAAGCAGATCGTGATCGAGACGACGCCGGACCCGGCGGCGCTGCAGGCGCCGGTCGCCGACGACGCGGCCTTCGCGGCGGCGACCGCGCCGCTGTGGGACTATCTCGACGCGCTGCACCCCGATCTCTGGCGCGGCGGCAAGAACTTCCCGGCCACCGGCACCGCCCAGCGCCAGCTTCTGGACGACGGCGAGGTCGACATCACCATCTCGTTCTACCCCTCCGAGGCCGCCTCCCTGATCGCCCAGGGCCTGCTGCCGGACACCGCCCGAGCGTTCGTGCTGGATGGCGGCACCATCGGCAACGTGCATTTCGTCGCGATCCCCTACAACGCGCGCAGCAAGGCCGGCGCGATGGCGGTCGCCAACTTCCTGATGAGCCCCGAGGCGCAGGCGCGCAAGCAGGACATCGTCGTCTGGGGCGACCAGACCGTGCTCGACGTCGGCGCCCTGGCGCCGGAGGCGCGCCGGCTGTTCGACGCGCTGGAGCTGGGCGCCGCCAGCCTGACGCCGGAGCAGCTCGGCCCGACGTTGCTGGAACCCCACCCGAGCTGGATGACCCGCATCGAGGCCGAATGGCTGCGGCGCTACAGCCGGTAACACCGGCGGCCGCGGCGGCCGCGGCGGCCGCGGCGCCCCGCGCGTCGCTGCTGGCCTTTGCCCCGGCGCTCACGCTGGCCCTCTTCCTGCTGCCGATCGCCGCCGGCCTGATCGGCACCTGGCTGCCCGCCTTCGGTTACCTCCCAGTCCTCGGCCACCGCGACCTCTCGCTCGAGCCCTGGCGCGAGCTGCTGGCCGTGCCCGGTCTCGCCGGCAGCCTGCGGGTGAGCGTCGTCTCCGGCCTGCTCGCCACCGCCGCCTCCCTGGCGCTGGCGCTGGCGTTCCTCGCGGCCTGTCACGGCACCCGGCTGCTCGCCCAGGTGCGCCGCCTGCTCGCGCCGCTGCTGGCGGTCCCACACGCCGCGCTGGCGATCGGCTTCGCCTTCCTGGTGGCGCCGAGCGGCTGGCTGGCCCGCCTCGCCTCGCCCTGGGCGACCGGCTGGGAGCTGCCGCCGGACATCGCCACCGTGCAGGACCCCTACGGGCTCGCGCTCGCCGGCGGCCTGGTGCTGAAGGAAACGCCGTTCCTGCTGCTGATGGGCCTGGCGGCCCTCGACCAGGCGCAGGCGCACGAACGCCTGGCGGTCGCCCGCAGCCTCGGCTACGGCCCGGTCGCCGCCTGGCTCAAGACCGTGCTGCCGGCCATCTACCCGCAGATCCGCCTGCCGATCTACGCCGTCCTCGCCTTCTCGCTCTCGGTGGTCGACATGGCGATCATCCTCGCGCCGGCGACGCCGCCGCCGCTCGCCGTCCA
This sequence comes from Kiloniellales bacterium, assembly GCA_033720555.1. Classification (GTDB taxonomy): domain Bacteria; phylum Pseudomonadota; class Alphaproteobacteria; order Kiloniellales; family JAKSDN01; genus CALJXB01. The sequence goes on from JAWWCG010000434.1 coordinate 2,240, forward strand.
GGTGTTCCGCTGGTTCAACGACCCGGAGCTGTCGCTGCGGCTGGTCGCCGCCGCCGGCGCCAGCCTGCAGCTCCTGCTGGTGATCGCGGCGATCCTCGCCTGGCGCGTCCTGGAGATCGCGGTCGCCCGGCTCGCGCGGGCTTGGCTGACCGCCGGCGGGCGCGGCGGCAGCGGCCGGCTGGCCGCGCTCGGCGCCGGCACCGCCATGCTCGCCGTCTTCGCCCTGGCGGGCGGGGCGCTGGCCGCCCTCGCCCTGTGGTCGCTGGCGCGGCGCTGGCGCTACCCCGCGGCCCTGCCGGACGGCTGGAGCCTGGACGCCTGGGCGCGCCAGGGCGACGGCCTGGTCTGGATCACCGGCACCACCGCGGTCCTGGCGCTGGTCTCGGCGCTCTTGGCGCTCGCCCTGACGCTGGCGTGCCTGGAGCACGAGCAGCGCCGCAAGCTGCATCCCGGCGCCGTCGCCCTGTGGCTGCTCTACACGCCGCTTCTGGTGCCGCAGGTCGCCTTCCTGTTCGGCGCCCAGATCCTGGCGGTGCTGGCCGGCATCGACGGCACCTGGCCGGCCCTGGTGTGGAGTCACCTGCTGTTCGTGCTGCCCTACGTCTTCCTGGCGCTCGCCGACCCCTACCGCGCCCTGGACGAGCGCTACGCCCGCAGCGCCCTTTGCCTCGGCGCCGGCGCCGCCAAGGTGTTCTGGCGGGTCAAGCTGCCGATGCTGCTGCGCCCGACGCTGTTCGCCCTGGCTATCGGCGTCGCGGTCAGCGTGGCACAATACCTGCCGACGATCTTCGCCGGGGGCGGACGCTTCGTCACCCTGACCACCGAGGCGGTCGCCCTGTTCGGCGGCGCCGACCGGCGGGTCATGGGAGTCTACGCCTTCCTCCAGGCCCTGCTGCCGCTGGTCGCGTTCGCCGGAGCCCTGGCGGTGCCGGCGTGGCTCTACCGCGACCGGCGGGCGCTCAGCGGGAGAGGCTAGCGGGCCGTGGCGCGCGGACAACTGGAACTGCGGGACGTCACCCTGGCGCTGGCCGGCAAGCCGGTCATCGCCGGCCTCAGCCTGACGGTGGCGGCGAGCGACCTGGTGACCGTCATGGGGCCGAGCGGCAGCGGCAAGTCGAGCCTGCTGGCCTTCGTCTGCGGCACCCTGGACCCGGCGTTCCGGGCGAGCGGCGCGGTGCGCCTCGACGGCACCGACATCACCGGCCTGCCGCCGGAGCGGCGACGGGTCGGCATCCTGTTCCAGGACGACCTCCTGTTCCCCCACCTCTCGGTGGCGGAGAACCTGGCCTTCGGCCTGCCGCCGACGCTGGCCGGCCGCCGGGCCCGCGCGGCCCGCATCGAGCGGGCGCTCGCCGAGGCCGACCTCGCCGGCTTCGGCGCCCGCGACCCGGCAACCCTCTCGGGCGGCCAGCGCGCGCGGGTGGCGCTGCTGCGCACGCTGCTGGCCGAGCCCAAGGCCCTGCTGCTCGACGAGCCCTTCGCCAAGCTCGACGTGGCGCTGCGCGATCGCTTCCGCCGCTTCGTCTTCGAGCACGCCCGCGCCGAGGGCCTGCCGACCCTGCTGGTCACCCACGACCCGGCCGACGCGGAGGCCGCCGGCGGCCCCGTCGTGGACCTGGCGACGGCGGGTGCGCGGACCGGGACGGACCCGGCGCGCGCCGCCGCGCCGCCGA
>JAWWCG010000435.1:0-3907 GCA_033720555.1 Kiloniellales bacterium
AAGCCCTCGACCGCGGCGCGCCGCGCCACGTCCTCGATGTAGGGGTTGAGGCCGCGGTTCTCGTGGATCACCAGGACCGCCGGAAAGGGCCCGTCTCCCACCGGCTGCACCAGATAGCCGCGCATCTCGCCCGAGGTGCCGTCCGGCGAGGGATAGTCCACGTAAAACGGCGTGATGCGCTCGTCGGTGAACGAGACGGTCGCCGCCTCGGCATAGCGCGGCAGCAGGCTTTCGGCCATCGCCAGCGCCGATCCGCCGGCCACGGTGAGCGCCGCCGCGCGGCTCAGGAAGGCGCGGCGCTCGATCCGCCCGTGGCAGTAGTCGTCGTAGAGCGCGAACACCCGCTCGTCGATCGCGGTCTTGGTCATCGCCGGCCTCCCATTGCTCTCGCGGTCTCTCTGGACGCGAATTGAACCGCTTTCGCCCCGGTCCGTGCACCCCAAAACGGCGATCCGTCGGTCACAATTTGGCGAACGCGCCTGGGCCCGGCGCAGCCGGCGCTCGCCCCTGGCCGGGGCCGGGGCGCCGCCCTAAACTGCGGTCATGACGCTCGACCTCGCCTTCGCCGAAACCGGCGCCGGGCCGCCGCTGGTGATCCTCCACGGTCTGTTCGGCTCCGGGCGCAATTGGGCGAGCGTCGCGCGCGCGCTCGCCGAGACCCACCGGGTCTTCACCCTCGACCTGCGCAACCACGGCGACTCGCCACGGGCCGCCAGCATGGGCTACCGGGAGATGGCCGCGGACGTCGCCGAATTCCTGGCGCGCCATGGCCTGGAAGGCGCCACGGTGATCGGCCACTCCATGGGCGGCAAGACCGCGATGGTGCTGGCGCTCGAGCATGGCGCGCTGGTCGGCCGCCTGGTGGTCGTGGACATCGCCCCGGTCGCCTACCGCCATAGCCACCTGCCCCTGATCGAGGCCATGGCGGCGGTCGATCTCGAGCGGGCCTCGCGCCGTGCCGAGGTCGACGCGGCGCTGAAGGAGGCGGTGCCCGAGGCCGGCCTCAGGGCCTTCCTGCTGCACAATCTGGAGACCAGGGCGGGAGACCTGCGCTGGCGCGTCAACCTGGCGGCCCTGGGCGACAACATGGACGAGCTGATCGGCTATCCCGACGGTCTTGAGGGCCGCAGCTACGCCGGCCCCGCCCTGTTCCTGGCCGGCGCGGACTCGGACTATCTGCGCCGCGAGCACGCGGCGGCGATCCGGGCGCTGTTCCCGGCGGCCGAGATCGACGCCATCGCCGGCGCCGGCCATTGGGTCCACGCCGAGCAGCCCGAGGCCTTCCTCGCCCGGCTGCGGGCGTTCCTGGAGGCCTGAGCCATGGCCAAGCACCGCATCGCCGTGATCCCGGGCGACGGCATCGGCCGCGAGGTGGTGGCGGCCGGCCTGGAGCTGCTCGACGCGCTGGCGGCGCGCCATCCCGATCTCGACCTCGCCTACGAGACCTTCGATTGGGGCAGCGCGCGCTACCGCCGCCTCGGCGCCATGATGCCGGCCGACGGCGTCGAGCGCCTGCGCGGCTTCGACGCCATCTACTTCGGCGCCGTCGGCGACCCCGAGATCGCCGACGACGTGACCCTCTGGGGCCTGCGCCTGGCGATCTGCCAGGGCCTCGACCAATACGCCAACCTGCGCCCGGCGCGGCTGCTGCCGGGGGTGCGCGGGCCGCTCGCCGGGGTCGCGGCGGCGGATCTCGACTGGGTCATCGTGCGCGAGAACACCGAGGGCGAGTATTCCGGCGCCGGCGGCCGGGTCCATCGCGGGCTGCCGGCCGAGGTCGGCCTCGACGTCTCGGTGTTCACCCGCTCGGGCGTCGAGCGGGTTCTGCGCTTCGCCTTCGCGCTGGCCCGCGGCCGGGCGCGGAAGCGCCTGACCTGCGTCACCAAGTCCAACGCCCAGCGCCACGGCATGGTGCTGTGGGACGAGGTCTTCGCCGAGGTGGCCGCCGACTATCCCGACGTGGCCGCCGACAAGATGCTGGTCGACGCCTTGACCACCCGCATGGTGCTGCGCCCGCAGTCCCTCGACACCATCGTCGCCACCAACCTCCATGCCGACATCCTGAGCGACCTGGCGGCGGCGCTCTCGGGCAGCCTGGGCATCGCGCCGACCGCCAACCTCAATCCGGAGCGCGCCGCGCCTGCCATGTTCGAGCCGATCCACGGCGCCGGCTTCGACATCCAGGGCCGCGGGATCGCCAACCCGGTGGGCGCGTTCTGGTCGGCGGTCCTCATGCTGGAGCACCTGGGCGAGGCGGCGGCCGCGGCCAGCCTCATGGCGGCGATCGAGCGGGCGCTCGCCGACGGCGTCCTGCCGCCCGACCTGGGGGGCCGGGCGACCACCGCCGAGGTGACCGCCGCCGTCGCCGCGGCGCTGGCCGGCGCCAATTGATGCCAATTGATGAGAGAGCGCCGTGAGCGCCGCGGCGCCGCCGCTCAGTGCGGCCGCGTGGCGCCGAGCGGCAGCGCCAGGCAGGCGAAGCCCGGCGCGCTCGCCGCGGGGGTGCCGAGGCCGCGCACCAGGCGCGCCACCGCCCGGTTGTCGGCCTGGTAGTGGAACTCTGCCCGGCGCGCGCCGCGCGATGCCGCGGCGTCGAGCGCGACGCCGGCCAGCAGGCGGCCGACGCCCGCGCCGCGATGGCTCGCCAGGACCGAGACCGAGGCCTCCGTGCGCAGCGGCGCCTCGGGCGCGTCGAGATGGGCTTCGGCGAGGCCGATCAGGCGCCCGGACTCCTCCTCGAAGGCGCCGACCAGGATCATCCGCCGGAAGTCGATGCGCGCGACGTAGGCGCGCACGGCGTCGTCGCCCAGGAGGGCGTGAAACCGGCTTGCCCGGCCGCCGGGATCGAGCGCCAGCAGATGCGCCTCGACGGCGGGCAGATCCGCCGGCTTGAGGCGGCGCACGACGAGTTCCTGCGCCGGCGGTGCGACCGCGATCGCGGCGGGCGGGCGGCGAAACTCGGCGGCGGCGGGAGTGGCGTGCTGCTGCGCGGCCATGGCGATCCTCCTGGCGGGGCGGGCGTGGGCGGGCGTGGGCCCGTCCTTCGGAGAGGCAGGATCGGCCGCGCGGGTTTCGCGACGATGCCGCGGCGCGGGTTTTTTGTTTCAGTCCGGTAACAGGTGGCCGCGGGGCGGCCTCAGGCGGCGGCCGGCAGGCCGTCGTGGAACACCACCAGGCTGCCGCGCGCCATAGGGGTCCAGGGCTCGTGGTGGGTGAGGGGCTGGGTGGCGATCACCGTCACGATGTCCCGGGGCGTGGTCTCCTTGGCGAAGTCCACCGTCAGGTCGGCGTCGATCAGGCTGGCCGGGCCGAACGGCGCGCGGCGGGTCAGCCAGCTCAGCTTGGTGCTGCAGAAGCAGTAGAGGTCGCGGGAATCGCACAGCAGCATGTTGAACGGGCCGAGCCGGTTCAAGTCGCCGGCCAGCTCGCCGATGAAGCGCCGCAGTTGCCGGCGGGCGCGCGGCGGCTCGGGGAAGCGCTCGCGCACCCGGTCGAGCAGCCAGCAGAAGGCGTGCTCGCTGTCGGTGGTGCCGATCGGCCGGTAATAGCCGAGCTCGCGTCGCTTGACCCCCTTGAGCCGCCCGTTGTGGGCGAAGGTCCAGCTCCGCCCCCACAGCTCGCGCATGAAGGGATGGGTGTTCTCCAGGCAGACCCGGCCATTGGTCGCCCGGCGGATGTGGCAGATCACGTTGAGGCTCTTGATGGCATGGCGCCGCACCAGCTCCGCCACCTCGGAGTCCGTGCCCGGCCGCGGGTCGTGGAAGGTGCGGCAGCCCCGGCCCTCGTAGAAGGCGATGCCCCAGCCGTCGCGGTGCGGCCCGGTCCGCCCGCCGCGCTGGATCAAGCCGGAAAAGCTGAATCGGATGTCGGTCGGAACGTTGCAGTTCATGCCGAGCAGTTCGCACAT
>JAWWCG010000436.1:0-3906 GCA_033720555.1 Kiloniellales bacterium
CAGGTCGCCGACCGGCTCGCCGCTCTCCTCGCGCGGGTTCTCGACGACGATTTGGGCGCCCATGTCCTTCAGGGTCTCGAGCAGGCCCGTGCGCAAGGGATTGAGGCCGACGCCGGGCAGAGTGATCGCGGAGCCGCGGGTGATCAGCGCCGCCACCAAGGGAAAGGCGGCGGAGGAGGGATCGGCCGGCACGCGGACCTCTTGGGCGGCCAGTTCGGGCTGGCCCGTGAGGCGGATCCGGCGACCGCCGCCTTCGTCGCGCACCTCGACGGCGGCGCCGAAGTGGCGCAGCAGGCGTTCGCTGTGGTCCCGGGTCGGGGCGGGCTCGATGACCTCGGTAATGCCGGGAGCGCCCAAACCGGCCAGCAGGATCGCGGACTTGACCTGGGCCGAGGGCATCTGAAGCCGGTAGCTCACGGGCCGCAACCGGTCACTGCCGGCGATGGCGAGCGGCAGGCGCCCGCCGTCGCGCGCCTCGATGCGGGCGCCCATCATGGCCAGCGGCTCGGCGACCCTGGCCATCGGCCGGCCGACCAGCGAGGCGTCGCCGGTGAGGGTCGCGATCACGGGGTGGGCGGCGAGGATGCCCATGAGCAGCCGCACCCCGGTCCCCGAATTGCCGAGATCCAGCACCCGATCGGGCTCGCGGAGGCCGCCGACGCCCCGCCCCGAGACGTGCCAGAGGCCGTCGTCGCCACGGGTGATCTCCGCACCCAGCGCCTCGAGCGCCGCGGCGGTGCGCAACACGTCCTCGCCCTCCAGCAGGCCCGCGATCCTGCTCTCGCCGACCGCCAGGGCCGCCAGCATGAGGGCACGGTGGGAGATCGACTTGTCGCCCGGCACCCGCAGGCTGCCGGCGAGGCCCTCGCTCGGGTGTGCGCTCAAGCTCGCCATGACGGAGTCGGCTCGTCCAAATCCGCGACAAAACGCCCCTTGCCCGGCCGTCCGGGCGGCGGCGCGCCCTCCCTGTAGCACAGGCGCCCGCCGGCTGAACAGCGCCGAGGAATGAGGCCGCGGCGGGGCCCGGCGCGAAATTTCCAAGGCCCGCCAATTTGCTTTTGACAGCGCCCCGAACCCATGGCACAGGGCAGTTCTGCAATGCTGAACCAGCCGCCGAGGGGACGGGCCCGTGTCGAAGCCGGAATGGGGCACCAAGCGCCAGTGTCAGAGCTGCGGTTCCAAGTTCTATGACCTGCAGCGCCCGGAGATCACCTGCCCGAGTTGCGGCGCCGAGGTCGACCGGGAAAGCCCCTTGAGGAGTCGGCGCGGCCGCGCCGCCGCCCCGAAACCCGCGCCCGAGGAAGCCGCCAAGCCGGCTGTATCGGCCGCGGCTTCGAAAAACGGCGAAGACGTCGACGGCCTCGAGGACGCGGATCTCGAGGACGCGGGACTGGACGACGACCTCGGGGACGATGCGGACGACGATATCATCGAGGACACCTCGGACCTCGGCGACGACGACATGAGCGACGTGGTGGCCAGCTCGGACGACGACGACGAGGGCTGAGTCGGCGGCTCGCCGGTCGCCGGCGCCCTTCGGCAGCGGGATTTTTCGCTTGCCATGGCGGGCAGGTGAGACCTAAGGTCCGGCCGCGATCGCCAAGGCGCCCCCGCGCGGCCTTGGCACGCTCCAGATCCCAACGGCGGAGCCGCCCACGGTCCGAGTGGGCGCGGCAGTCGCCAGTTCTGTGGGGCCGTAGCTCAGTTGGGAGAGCGCTACAATGGCATTGTAGAGGTCAGGGGTTCGACTCCCCTCGGCTCCACCAGATATTTCAACACGTTAGTAGGTATTGAGGTTGGTTGGATTGTTTATAGGTCGCAAATAGGGGGGCAATCTGTCACCTGGACCGAACCCCACTCTCTATATATAGCATGCCTTATCCTCGTTGGCCTGCCGCGGCTCTGGTGGGGCACGATCCTTAGAAATTTCCGTTGCCAGACGATCACAGAGTATTTGTGCCGGGCACTCACGCCACAGGCCGCCTGAACCAAATCATCGGCATTCGAAAGGCTGCAGGTCTGGAAATCAGCGCCTGTTCGAGCCCGGCCGTAGGTTTCGCCTAACTCTCGCTTACGGCTCACCAGCCTCCCGAATTTGCTTTCCTGCTGTGGTATGGCTCCTCGCATCAAGCGACCACCCACCCCAAGCCCCGACCAATCCAAGCCTGCTGATTGATCGGACTGGGTCGAGGCAAGCTGCTTGGGCGAGTCGAGGCTACACAACTTGAAGATGAAAAAATCAATCCGAGAGCCCGGCGCGGTATGTCGGCTTTGTGATACAGAAGCAAAAAATCACGCAGCAGGACTCAAAGGACCTCTCGGGACTTCCGAGGTGCCGGGGTCTGCAATTGCACCTTGAGGCTTCGTGCGCTAGGGCCAAGTCCTAGGATTGCTGGATGTTTGGGTAGGGGTGCATCCTTTGCGGTGCAAGTCAGAGTCGGGGCTGGCAGTTGCCGACCCCAGCAAAGGAGGCACCCCATGGAGCGGAGAGTACCAGCATCTGAGCGCACCCGTGAAGCCCTGCGCGATCTGATTGAGGGTCGTTTGGTGACGGAGGATGCTCGCAGCGAGCTCATCCGGCTGGCGACGCGGTTGATTGCCGAGGAAGCGATGGAGGCGGAGCAGCGCGACGAGCTCGGCCGCGACTACTACGCGCGCGGCGCAGCACCTGGCCAGGGCTATCGCAATGGCTATCGGAGGGGCAAGCTGAAGACGGCGGAGGGTCTGATCGAATACGCGGTGCCGCAAGTTGCAGGGCGTGAGGATCCGTTTCGCTCGCGGATTGCTGGGCACCTGAAGGGTCATTCGGAGGCCCTGGAAGGTCTGGCAATCGAGATGCTGGCACGGGGGCTTTCGGTCCGCGACATTGAGGACGCATTCAAGGATGAGGCGGGTCGGCTCCTGCTCTCAAAGACGGCGGTCTCGGAGCTGGGCGAGCGGCTGTGGGCTGATTACCAGGAGTTCGCCACGCGGGACCTGAGCGAGTACGACATCGCCTATCTCTTCGTCGACGGGATTGCCGAGCGGATCCGGCCTGGACAGCGGCGTGAGCCGGTGCTGGCGGCCTGGGGCCACAGCGCCTCCGGCGGCAAGGTGTTGCTGCACCTTATGGCCGGCAGCAAGGAGGACGCCGAGACGGTCTCGGCCTTCTTCCAGGACATGCGTTCGCGAGGTTTGGGTGATCCGCTGCTCGTCGTCTCGGACGGCGCGCCAGGGATCATCAAGGCGGTTGAGAGCTGCTTTCCACGCTCGGCGCGCCAGCGCTGTCTGGCTCACCGGATGAGGAACCTGGCCGCCAAGGTGCCCGAGGACCTCTGGCCAGATTTCAAGGCGCGGGCCACCGCGGCCTACCAGGCCCCATCCCGGGCGATCGCTCGTGATCTGGCCGAGGGTTTGGTGCGCGACTACGAGAGCAGCCTACCCAGCGCAGTCGCCTGCTTTATGGACGACTTCGAAGCCTGCATCGCCCATCTCAGGCTACCCGTCACCCACCGTCGAGCGACCAGAACGACCAATCTCCTTGAGCGACTCTTCCTCGAGGAGCGCCGGCGCTTGAAGATCATCCCCAACGCCTTCGGCGAGAAAGCCGTCCTCAAGCTGATGTTTGCCGCCATGACCCGGGCCGCCGAGCGCTGGCGAGCGATCAAGATCACCGACTTCGAACGCCGTCAGATGGCAGCTCTCAGACAGGAGTTGGATCGTGAATATGAGGCCCAGACCGGCCTCGCTAAGAGCACCTCAAAGGGCACATCCAACCGCCAATTATCCAGCACCTCCCGGACTTGACCCGTCCTCCAAATTACATGCGTGTGCATAGACGTCGGCCGTCAATTCTCTTACGGCCGCCAAGTCTTGTTTGACGTACGAAAATTGCCAAAGACCTACGATTAAGTCTCGTACGAAGCC
>JAWWCG010000437.1:0-3904 GCA_033720555.1 Kiloniellales bacterium
AGGCGGGCGCCGCAGGAGGCCGGACGCGGCCGGGCGCGGCCGGGCGCGGCCGGGCTGAGCCGCGGCGCTGCTATATCAGCGCGGCCGGCCCCGCGCAACGCCGCATTTTTCGCCGCGTTTTTTGCCGAATTTGTTCGCTGCAAGCCTTTGGGCGGGCTCGTAACATGATGAAATAATTCGTGAGTTGCAGGCGGGAGTCGATTGCCCCATCTTGCCGACTCTGACGATGCCGACTCGGGCCCAGAGCCGCCAGCCTGCCGCCCGAACCACTCAGGATGATCGCGAGCATGTTGCACGACCTGACCAGGAAGCGCATGGAGGTCGCCTTCGCGCAGAGCCCGCCGAAGGTCTGGCTCTTGATGGGCCACAAGGCCGGCGACAATTCCCAGGTGCTCGCGCTCGGCGAAGCGCTCGGTTGGTCCTTCGAGATCAAGCGGTTCGTCTATAAACGCACGGAATTGCTGAGCAATCTACTGTTGGGGCCGACCCTCGCCGGCGTCGTCCTCGACCAGTCGAGCGCGCTCGAGGCGCCCTGGCCCGACCTGATCATCACCGCCGGGCGCCGCAACGAGCCGATCGCCCGCTGGATCCAGAAGCAGGCGGCGGCCGAGAAGCACGTCCGCATCGTCCATTGCGGGCGGTCCTGGGCCAAGATCGAGCGCTTCGACCTGATCGTCACCACCCCGCAGTACCGCCTGCCGCAGCGGCCCAACATCCTGCACAACCGCACGCCGCTGCATCGGGTGACGCAAGAGCGCCTGCGCGCCGCCGCCGACCAGTGGCGCCCGCGGCTGCGCCATCTGCCCGGCCCCTATCTGGCGGTCGTGATCGGCGGCGACAGCGGGCCCTTCACCTTCGACCGGGCGGCGGCCGAGCGCTTGGCGCGCCAGGCGAGCCGCCGGGCCAAGGAGCTGGGCGCCTCGCTGCTGGTGACCACCAGCGCCCGCACGCCGCGCGACAAGATCACCAGCTTCGAGCGGGCGCTCGAGGTGCCGGCGGAGATCTTCCGCTGGTCCAAGGACGCGACGGAGAACCCCTATTTCGGCTACCTGGCGCTGGCCGACGAGATCGTCGTGACCGGCGACAGCATGTCGATGCTGACCGAGGCCTGCGCGACCCGCAAACCGGTCCATATCTTCGATCTCGGGGTCGGCCGCGCCGCTATGCGCCCTGAGCAGCCTGCCGCGCCGGCGCCCGCCGGGGCGCGCGGCCGCAAGGTCTTCGAGCCGGCCCATCTGAGGGCCTTCATCTACCGCCTGGGCATGCACGTCGGCCCGCAGCGCATGACCCGCGACATCCGCATCGTCCATCGGGTTCTGGTGGACAGCGGCATGGCGGTCTGGTTGGGCGATCCGTTCCCGGCGGCGAGCCCGCCGGGGGTGGAGAGCGTGGATCGGGCGGTGGCGGAGGTGCGCCGGCTGTTCGAGCTGCCGGATGTGCGCGGCGTCGCCTCGGAGCCTGCATCGGAGCCCGCTTCCCGGGCCGCCCGCGCCGAGCCCCTGCGGGCCGCTTCCTAAAGCCTCTTTCTGTCGCGCTCAGGCCGCCAGCGGCGGGGTGCGGTCGAGCACCTCGAAGGCGTCGTGGCGCACGTGGTTGCGGCCCATTTCCGCGCGCAGCATGTCTTCGGTGACGATGCCCCGGTCGAGGCATTCCCTGAGCAGCCCGAAGAAGAAGCGCTCCTGATTGGGATCGGGGTGGCTGCGGTAGCGGCCCATGAGGGCGTAGTCGCCGAACAGCCGCCGGCGCATCCGGTAGACCCAGCCGAGCATCGCCGAGCCGCCGGGCTTCTCCGGCGGGAAGTAGTCGACCTTGAGGCCGGTCTTCCAGGGCTGGGTGCGCCGCTTGGTGTTGTGCAGCAGCTTGGTGGCGGGCGTCAGCCGGTCGAAGTCGTTCCACTCGTTCTCAAACAGGGCGATGGTCTCGCGCGGCTCGAGGCGCAGGCCGATCCAGTCCATGTAGTCCCGCTTGAACGCGAACATCTCGTCGAACTGCTCGGCGCAGCGCCAATGGGTGAGCTTGGCGCAATCGAGCAGCATGACGCTGGTGGCCAGGTGGCCGCGCTTCTCCTTGGAGCCGGAGCGCGGCCGGCACATGATGGCCGCCCCCTTCATGTCGCGCTGCAGCAGCTCCCAGATGTCGCCGACGGCGAAGATGTCGGGGTCCATGACCACGGCGCGGCCCTGGTAGCCCATGAGCTCGGGCGGCATGAAGCGCAGCGGCGTGAACGACTGCAGGTCGTCGAACGCCCACACCCGCCGGGCGCCGTCGCGCAGATAGAACTGGCCGTCGCGGGCCTTGAGGAAGTCGTGGTCGGCGGTATCGATCAGCTCGACGTCGAAGCGCTCGGCGTTGGGCGAGTTGCGCTTGAGGGCGTAGCGGGCGACCAGGGCCCCGACCATCTGCTTGTGATTGGTGTGAATGAACACGGTGGGCCGCATCGGCTCTCTCCGCTTTTCGCGCCGGGCGCCCGGCCACAGATGCCTGGCTAAGGACGCCCCAACCACAGCCGGCCACGTGGGCGCCGCCGGGCCCGGGAAATCCAGGTCCTTGAAATGAGGGCAATAGGCCAAGAGGTCAAGGGGCGCAAGTCCCCCCTCGTGGGTGGTCGGCGAGGGCGGCCGGCGTGGGCGGCGGGGCCACCGAGGCAGGGAAGGCGGGAGCGGGGCGGGTACTGCTCTAGGGTCGCGCCCGGGGCTGAGCGGGCTGTACGGCCTGGGCGGCGCGCGCCTCGGCCAGTTGAATGCGCACGTCGCGCAGCATGCGGCCCGTCTCCCTGGCCAGGCCGGTGACGGCGCCGGCGGCCTCCGCGTCCTGGGCGGCCCCCGCGCTCCCGGTGGCGAAGCCGTAGACCGCCCCGGTGTGGACGTCCATCAGGACGCCCTGGGCCCGCTCCGCCGGCCCGCCGGCCGCGAGGCTGGCCAGCAGTTCGGCGACCGGCGCCGGCAGGCCGGCCGACGAAGCGGCGGGCTGCGGCGGGTCCCCGGCGACCACCTCGTAGATCAGCACGGCGTCGAGCTGCCGGTGCTGGGCGCTCAGCCGGACGTCGCGCAGGGTCTGGGTTTCGCCGTCCCGGGGGCCGTCTTGGGCGCTGCCTCGCGCGCCCTCTGGGGCGCCATCTGGGGCGCCATCTGGGGCGCCATCTGGGGCGGGCGTCGCGACCTCGGCCGGACTGAGCGGCACGAACTCGCCCCAGCCGGGCCCGAGCTCCTCGACCATGGCCAGCCACGCCTCGGCCTCGCCTTGGGAGAGCGGGCCGACGGCGCCGCCGTCGAGGCGGACCAGGCCGATCCGGGCGGGAAACCTCAGCGCCGGCTCCGCCAGGGCCACCTGGCGGGCGCCGGCATCGATCGCCTGTCCCTTGGCCACCGCCGCCTCGGCCGCGTAGCGCCCGAGATGGTCTTGATGTGCCGTGTTTTGACCCGGGCTTTGGCCCGGATTTTGGCCGGGGATTTGGCCGGGGGTCCCGCAGGCGGCGAGAATCAGGACCAGGCAGACCAGACCGGCCAGGAGGACCGCCTGTTTGATCATGACTTCTCTCTTGTTCAGCAACGAGGCCATGGACGCCAGCCTGCGCGCCGAAGGCGACGAAAGGGAGACCGGGTTATGGCGAGATTGTGGAGTTCGCCGGCCGCGCCGCGCGCCCTCAGGACGGGCTCCGCGGGGCGCCGTAGCCGTAGAACGGCGAGAGGCGCCGGGCCACCAGTTCCTCGATCTCGGCCAGTTGCGCGTCGCTGAAATAATCGCGGTAGCCCGCCACCTTGCCGCGGCGGACCTTGTAGGTGTCGGGGTTGCTGCGATCGCTGGGGGCGAGGCGAATGCCTTTCAGCCAGGTCAGCGGCCGCTGCTCGCGCCGGCGCATGCTGTCGATCGACGCGAACTCCACGGCCGCGCGGATCTCCTCGGG
>JAWWCG010000438.1:0-3901 GCA_033720555.1 Kiloniellales bacterium
CCGTCCTCCAGCAGCAGGGCGATCACCTGGTTGACCGGCACGCCCTCGACCCCCTCGTCGACCAGCAGCTTGCCGACGGTGCCCTCGTCGACCGCCTCGACCTCCATGGTCGCCTTGTCGGTCTCGACCTCCGCGATCACGTCGCCGGAGGCGACCTCGTCGCCCTCCTTGACGTGCCACTTGGCCAGCGTGCCCTCGGTCATGGTCGGCGACAGGGCGGGCATGAGGATCCTGATCGGCATGGCTCTGTCTCGGCTGTGTGTCGCGCTCGCGATGCGGTCCGGGCGCCGGGCTCAGGCCACGGCCGTCGCCGGCCGGTGGCTGGCGTAGACGTCGGTGGTCAGCTCGCTCGGGTCGGGCTCGGGGTCGTTCTGGGCGAAGTCGGCCGCCTCGGTCACGATCGCCTTGACCTCCTTGTCGATCTCCTTGAGCCGCGCCTCGTCGACCTCGCCGCCGTCGCCGGCGAGCAGCAGCTCCTTGATGCGGTCGATCGGATCGTGCTCCTGGCGCATCTTCTGAACCTCTTCCTTGCTGCGGTACTTCGCCGGGTCCGACATGGAGTGGCCGCGGTAGCGGTAGGTCAGCATCTCGAGGATGATCGGGCCCTTGGCGCCGCGGGCGTGCGCGACCGCCTTGTCGCCGGCCTCCTTGACGGCGATCACGTCCATGCCGTCGACCTGCTGGCCGGGAATGCCGTAGGCGTGGCCGCGGTGGTAGAGGTCGGTGCGGGCCGAGGCGCGCTCGACCGAGGTGCCCATGCCGTACTTGTTGTTCTCGATCACGTAGACCACGGGGAGCTGCCACAAGGACGCCATGTTGAAGGACTCGTAGACCTGGCCCTGGTTGACCGCGCCGTCGCCCAGATAGGTCAGGCACACCCCGCCGTCGTCGCGGTACTTGTGGGCGAAGGCGATGCCGGTGCCGAGCGGCACCTGGGCGCCGACGATGCCGTGGCCGCCGTAGAAGCCTTTGGCGCGGCTGAACATGTGCATCGAGCCGCCCTTGCCCTTGGAGTAGCCGCCGCGCCGCCCGGTCAGCTCCGCCAGCACGCCCTTGGGGTCCATGCCGCAGGCCAGCATGTGGCCGTGGTCCCGGTAGGAGGTGATCACGCTGTCGCCGTCGGTGAGCGCGGCCTGCATGCCGACCACCACCGCCTCCTGGCCGATGTAGAGATGGCAGAAACCGCCGATCAGGCCCATGCCGTACATCTGGCCGGCCTTCTCCTCGAAGCGGCGGATCAACAGCATGTCCCGGTAGTAGCCGAGCATGACCTCGGGATCGACGCTGGGCTCCGCCGCCTTGCGCTTGGCTGCCGACCTGCCGGATTTGGCAGCCGATTTCTTGGTCGCCATGAAAGCCCCCGTTGCCTCGTTGGAGTCCGCCCGGGAGCGGCCCTGTTTCCTCCCCCGCGGCCTGCCCGGCGGTCGCCGCCGTCCCAGGCGGCAACGACCCGCAGCACCGCAGAAGGCAAGACTAGTCCGAATTGGAGCCCCAAGCAATATGGGATAACTGCTTGAAATATCGCAAATTTCTCGGAATTAATCTAGTTTAAGTTAATCGGAGAAGCCACGACCACCGCCAGACCGCCGCCTCACCGCCGCCTTGCCGGCGGAGCGAACCGCTCAGTCCAGGAGCGCGCTGGGCAGCAGGACGATCATCTCGTCGTCGCGGGCGTAGTTGAGCACCTCCCGGGCGCGCTCCTCCAGCAGATCGGGGTCGAGGCTGTCGGGGCGCAGCAGGTTGACCCGGTGCTCGAGCTGGGCCTTCTCCTCGTCCAGCACCGTGGCGTTGGCCCGGGCGATGCGCAGATCCTTCTCGAGCTGCAGCCACGCCAGGACGCCGTGCTCGCCCTGCAGGATGTGATAGCCGAAATAGCCGAGCGTGGCCGCCAGGAGCACCTGGGGCAGGAACTGCCGGCCGCGGCGGCGAATTTCATGCACCAACGCCATGGGCCGAAACCGAACCACAAGCGGTTTCGAGCCGTCAATTAAAATCGTTCGATTCCAAGGAGATTCGACCCCGCCTTAATGCGGCCTCGCGGCATTCCCGCTTTGGACTCCTTTTGGACCCACCGGCGGCGCGGCGGCCGGCCGGCTAGCCCCGCAGCACGTCTTTGCCGGCGTAGCGCGCGGCGGCGCCGAGCTGCTCCTCGATTCGGATCAGCTGGTTGTACTTGGCGAGCCGGTCGGAGCGGCTCAGGGAGCCGGTCTTGATCTGGCCGCAGTTGGTCGCCACCGCCAGGTCGGCGATGGTGGCGTCCTCGGTCTCGCCGGAGCGGTGCGACATGACCACGCCGTAGCCGGCCTTCTGCGCCATCTCGACCGTCTGCAGGGTCTCGCTCAGGGTGCCGATCTGGTTGACCTTCACCAGGATGGCGTTGGCGACGTGGCGCATGATGCCCTCGGAAAGCCGCTCGGAATTGGTGACGAAGAGGTCGTCGCCGACCAGTTGGACCTGCTCGCCGATCGCTTCGGTCAGCGCCGCCCAACCCTCCCAGTCGTCCTCGGCCATGCCGTCCTCGACCGAGACGATGGGATAGCGCCGCACCAGGTCGGCGAGGTAGTCGACCATCTCGTCGGAGGTGAGCGTGTTGCCCTCCCCGGCCAGCTCGTAGGCGCCGTCGCGGAAGAACTCGGTCGCCGCGCAGTCGAGCGCCAGGACCACGTCCTCGCCGGGCTGGTAGCCGGCGGACTCGATCGCCCGCAGCACGAACTCCAGCGCCTCCGCCGCCGAGTTCAGGGCTGGCGCGAAGCCACCCTCGTCGCCGACGTTGGTACCGTGCCCGGCGTCCTTCAAGTGGCGGCGCAAGGCGTGGAACACCTCCGAGCCGACCCGCACGGCCTCGCCCAGGCTCTCGGCGCCGACCGGCATGATCATGAATTCCTGGATGTCGATCGGGTTGTCGGCGTGGGCGCCGCCGTTGACGATGTTCATCAGCGGCACCGGCAGGGTGCGGGCGTTGGCGCCGCCGAGATAGCGGTAGAGCGGCAGGTGGGCCGAGGCGGCGGCGGCCTTGGCGACGGCGAGCGACACGCCCAGGATCGCGTTGGCGCCGAGCCGCGACTTGTTGGCGGTGCCGTCGAGCTCGATCATCGTCCGGTCGAGCTTGAGCTGGTCGTCCGCGTCGAAGCCGATCAGCACGTCGGCCAGCTCCTGGTTGACCGCCTCGACCGCCTTCAGCACGCCCTTGCCGCCGTAGCGCTCGCGCTCGCCGTCGCGCAGCTCGACGGCCTCGTGGGCGCCGGTCGAGGCGCCCGACGGCACGGCGGCGCGGCCGAAGGCGCCGTCGCTCAGCGTGACGTCGACCTCGACGGTCGGATTGCCGCGGGAATCGAGGATCTCGCGGCCGCGGATGTCGCTGATGGTGGTCATGGCCTGGGTCCTCCGCCTCGCTCCTGTCGCTAGGGATCCTCTGCCTGGATCTTAATCGGGGCGCGCGGCCGCGACGCGGCGCTCAGACTGGCGCCAGCGGCCGCGCCTTGGCCAGGCGGTCGAAGGCCGCCAGGGTGGCGAGCAGGTCGGGCAAGGCGTCGAGATGGACCATGTTCGGCCCGTCGGAGGGCGCGTTGTCCGGGTCCTGGTGCACCTCCATGAAGACCGCGGCCACGCCGATCGCAAGGGCCGCGCGGGCCAGCACCGGCACGAACTCCCGCTGGCCGCCGCTCGAGGTGCCCTGCCCGCCGGGCTGCTGCACCGAATGGGTCGCGTCGAACACCACGGGGCAGCCGGTCTGGGCCGCCATGATCGGCAGGCTGCGCATGTCGGTGACCAGCGTGTTGTAGCCGAACGAGGCGCCGCGCTCGCAGACCAGCACCCGATCGTTGCCGGACTCGGTGATCTTGGCGACCACGTTCTTCATGTCCCAGGGAGCGAGGAACTGGCCCTTCTTGACGTTGATCGC
>JAWWCG010000439.1:0-3896 GCA_033720555.1 Kiloniellales bacterium
CACCTTCCGGCAGGTCACCCTGCCGCAGATCTTTCCCGCGGTGCTGGCCGGGTTCCTGCTGAGCTTCACGTTCAGTTTCGACGACTTCATCATCGCGTTCTTCGTCGCCGGCTCGGAGACGACGCTGCCGATCTACGTCTTCTCGTCGATTCGCCGCGGCGTCACGCCGGAGATCAACGCCATCGGCTCCATGGTCCTCGCCGTCTCGCTGACCCTCCTGATCGCGGCGCAGTTTTTCCTGCGCGCCCGCACGCGGCCGGCCGGCGGCGCGGCATGACCTGGCGCGGCATGAAATGACGGTTGCGGCCGGCGATTAGGGGCCCTTGCCTGGGCCTGGGGAAACCGGCGCGCCGCGCAGGAACGCCGCCACCGCCGGATCGGACTCGAGCGCGCGCAAGTCCGCCTCGGACGGAGTTTGCGGCCGGTCGCGGGCGGCGTTGACCATGCAGAGAAAGCCGAGCGGGGCGTCGGCGGCGGCGCGGAACTGGTGCCAGGTCATGGGCGGCACGGTGACCAGGTCGTGGGCGCCGACCGCGAAGACCTCGCGGCCGACGAGGCAGGCGCCCCGGCCGCGCAGGATCATGACGGCGTGGACGTGCTCGTGCCGTTCGAGCGTCGAGTGGCCGCCGGGCTCGATGTCGAAGAAGCGCAGCTCGCACGCCAGGTCGGGCTCCGCGAAGAGCACCTGGCGCGAGATCCCCTCGAACAGCGCGCGGCCCTCTTCCTTGTAGGCGAGCGGCTCGACGCCCTGCCAGCGAAAGCCCTCGACGAACTTCTGCACGCGTCCTTTGTCGGCCATATCTTCCGCGCCTCACGCGTCCGGGTAGCGCGCGACCCGTCGCGCGAACGCCGCCGTCGCCTCGGTCACGCGCTCGCCGGCCGCGAGCAGGCCGCCGCCGATCAGCAGCATCGCGTCCTCGCCGTAGAAATCAAGCATTTCGCCGACGCGCTCCGGGCTCATGCCGCCGGCCGGCACCGGCACCGTCGCCTTGAGGCCGCCCCAGGGCTCGCGGGCCGCCCGGGCGAGCCGCCGGCAGGTCTCGGGGGAATAGCCGAAGCGCCCGCCGTAATTGGGAAAGATGGTCGCGTCGGCGCCGAGCAGCCGGAACAGCTTGCCGAGCAGCAGCGGCGGCGCGAGGCGTTGCGCGCCGGCCAGCGCCGGGTGCGCCAAGACCGCCATGTCGCGGAACTCTTGCGCCACGGCGTGCAGGCTCGGCAGCCCCACGACCATGGGCGCGATCAGGACCGTGTCGACGCCCTCGTCCCGGGCGACGGCGACCTGGCGGCGCAGCCGGTCGAGGTGGCCGGACAGGCTGGGGACGTATCGCGCGCGCCCGCCGGTCTCGGCGTTGGCCGCGGCGACGGCTCGGGCGCAGGCGCGGACCCGTTCGTCGAAGGGGCTGTAGTCCTGGTCGGCGAGCCCGTGGTCGTCCTTGATGAAATCGATGCCGCCGCGCGCGAACCGCCCGGCGAGCTCCGCGAGCGCCGCCGACGGCAGTCCCTGCGGCTTCAGGGCGGTGCAGGTCATGGCGCGCCGCTCGGCGCCCGAGCGCCGCCGCAGGCCGGCCAGGCCGTGGTTCGGGCCGCCGAAGGCCGCCAAAGCCTCCGGCGGGAAGTCCGCGTCCTCGAGCGTGACATCGTCGTGGATCGAGGTGTTGCCGAACAGCATGTTCATGAGCTGCCCGGCCTCGAGGCCCGTGGTCGCCGTGGCGAGGGCGACGCGCACCTCGAAGCGGCCGCCGCCCAGGTCGTTTCCCAGGTCGTTGCCCAGGTCGGTGACCGACTCGACGCGGCCGACGATCTCCGCCAGCACGCGCGGGTCGTCGATCGCGGACGGCGACAACTCGACGCTTTGCTCGACCGCGATGGCGGCGGCGCGCTCGTCGATCGACTGGGCGTCGCTGCGGACCCGGTAGACGGCAACGATCCTGGACATGGGGGCCATCGGCGGAAGTTTCGATTCGGTCCGTAGCCTAGAGCATTTTTCCACTCACGTGGAATCGCACCAGCCCGCACCCCCGCCCGGCCACCCATGCCATCGTATGCTAGGGGTGGTCGGGCGGGGGTGTGGGCCGGTTCCGTGAGAACGGAAAACTCTCTAGCAGGCGGGGCGGCGAACGTCTGCCTCGGGCGGCGCCAGCCCTTCGCCGTCGGCCCCGTGGGGGCCCTTCTGGGGTGACCACCGCCGGGCGGCTCAGGCGACCAGGATCTGGGGCAGGGTCTCGGCGATCACCAGGCCCCCGACCGCCACGGTGGCCAGCCCGATCGCCCCTTGCAGGCCGAAATTGGCGCGGGTCAGCCAGCGGGCGGTCATGGAGATCGGAAAGGCGATCACCGTCGAGAGCGCCGCCATCCCGATGATCGAGCCCACGCCGAACAGCACGATGAAGGTCAGCCCCAGGGCCGGCGTGTCGAGCGTCGAGGCGGTCAGCACCACCAGGGCCGCGGATCCCGCCAGGCCGTGCATCAAGCCGACCAGCAGGGTGCGCAGCCAGCTCGTGCGCGGATGGTCGTGGTCGTGGGCGCTGGCGGCGTGCGCGCCGTTTTCGCCGCGGTGGCTATGAGCGTGGAAATGGGTGGTGCCGTCGGCGTGGCGGTGGGTGTGGACGTGCACCCGGTCGCGCCACAGGCGGTAGAGCACGTGGCCGCCGAGCCCCACCAGCATGATCCCCACCAGAAACTCGAGGCGGACCGCGAAACCCTCGTCGATGGTCGTCTTCAGCAGCACCGCGCCGCCGCCGACCACCAGCAGGGTCAGGGTGTGGCCCAGCCCCCAGATGGCGCCGTGCTTGGCGATGCGGCGGACGCCGGACTTGCCGCACACCAGGCTGGAGACGGCGGCGACGTGATCGGCCTCCAGGGCGTGGTGCAAACCGATCATGAAGCCGAGCAGCAGGACGGACATCATGGGCGTCGCGCCCCGCCCGAAACGGCATCGCCCGGTGCGACATCGCCTGGTGCGAAGGCGCGCTCGCGCGCCTTGTCCGCCTGCCGCGCGATCCAGTCGTACCAGCTCTCGAGGCCTTCGCCGGTCTTGGCCGACAGCCGGATCGTCTCGACCTCCGGGTTGAGGGCGCGCGCCTGCTCGATCGCGCGCTCGACGTCGAAGTCGACATAGGGCAGCAGGTCGATCTTGTTCACCACGATCAGGTCGGAGCCTTGAAACATGTGGGGGTACTTTGCCGGTTTGTCGTCGCCCTCGGTCACCGACAATATGGCGACGCGGGCGCTCTCGCCGAGATCGAATAGCGCGGGACAGACGAGATTGCCAACGTTTTCGATCATGACCACCGAGCCGGGGCCGGGCCTGAGCTCCCGCACGCCGCGCATGACCATGTCGGCCTCGAGGTGGCAGCCCGTGCCGGTGTTGATCTGGACCGAGGCGACGCCGCAGGCGCGGATCCGCTCGGCGTCGTTGACGGTCTGCTGGTCGCCCTCGATCACGCTGATCGCCAGGCTGTCCTTCAGGTCGACGATGGTCCGCTCCAACAGCGTCGTCTTGCCCGCGCCGGGCGAGCTCACCAGGTTGAGCGCCAGCACCTCGCGGCCGGCGAACCAGGCGCGGTTGCGCGCCGCCAGCTCGTCGTTCTTGTGCAGGATCGCCTGCTCGATGGGCACGGTGGTGCCATGGCGGCCGGCGTGCAGGTGGGCGTGGTCGTGAGCGTGGTCGTGGTCGTGCGCATGATCGTGCCCGTGAGGATGACCGTGGGCATGATCGTGGCCGTGATCGTGGTGATGATCGTGGCCGTGATCGTGTTGGTGATCGCCGCGGGTCTCGCTCACCAAGGGCGATTCCTCGCCGGTTTCCAGATTGACGATCTTCGCCGTCGTGCCGTCAGAGCATCCGCAGGTGCCGCACATCACGCCGCCTCCAGTTCCATTTCCTTGATGTTGAG
>JAWWCG010000440.1:0-3895 GCA_033720555.1 Kiloniellales bacterium
CGGCGGCATCGTCGGCGGCCAGGTGCTCTACAAGGGCCGCGACCTGGCGAGCTTCAGCCCGGAGGAGCTGCGCCAGCTCCGGGGCAACGAGATCGCCATGGTTTACCAGGAGCCCATGGCCTCGCTCAATCCCAGCATGACCCTCGGCCGCCAGCTCATAGAGGTGCCGATCTACCACGACGACGTCACCGAGGCGGAGGCGCGCCAGCGGGCGCTCGAGATCCTCGCCGGGGTGAAGCTGCCGGACCCCGAGCGGGTGCTCGAGTCCTATCCGCACCAGATCTCCGGTGGCCAGCAGCAGCGCGTGGTGATCGCCATGGCGCTCCTGTCCAATCCGACCCTGCTGCTGCTCGACGAGCCGACCACCGCGCTCGACGTGACGGTCGAGGCCGGCATCATCGAGCTGATCGCCGAGATCGCGAAGCGCTTCAACACCTCGATGATCTACATCTCCCACAACCTCGGCCTGATCCTGGCGACCTGCGACCGGATCAACGTGATGTACTCCGGCGTGGTGGTCGAGGAAGGCACGGTGGAGGAGGTGTTCGACGAGATGCGCCACCCCTACACCAAGGGGCTGTTCGGCGCGATCCCCTTGCCCGGCGCCGACAAGCAGGCCCGTCCGCTGGTGCCGATCCGCGGTCAGCTTCCGCTGCCCCACGAGCGCCCGCAGGGCTGCTTCTTCGGCCCGCGCTGCGACCACTTCGAGGAAGCGCAATGCGGCGGCGGCCGGATCCCCATGTCCGAGGTCGCCGACAGCGGCCACCGGGTGCGCTGCACGCGCTGGCAGGAGATCGACTGGGCGTCCTACCGGCCGCAGGGCCTCGGCGGCGAGGAGATCAAGATCGGCGACGAGGTGCTCAACATCCGCAAGATGCGCAAGTACTACGAGATCGTCGACAACTCCATCGCCGCCCTGATCAAGGGCGACCGCATCCGCTACGTGAAGGCCAACGAAAGCATCTCCTTCGACGCCCGGGAATCGGAGACCGTGGCGATCGTCGGCGAATCCGGCTGCGGCAAGTCGACCTTCGCCAAGGTGCTGATGGGGCTGGAGACGGCGACCGACGGCGAGGTGATCTTCCGCGACCAGGACGTCGCCCATTTCCCGGTGCAGAACCGCGCCCCCGACATGGTGGGCTCGGTCCAGATGATCTTCCAGAACCCCTTCGACACGCTGAACCCCAGCCATTCGGTCGGCTCGCAGTTGGCCCGGGTGATCCGCAAGTTCGGCGTCGAGCGCGAGCGCGAGCGGGTGCACCAGCGGGTGATGGAGCTGCTCGACCTGGTGAAGCTGCCGCGCGAGTTCGCCCGCCGCCGGCCGCGCCAGCTTTCCGGCGGCCAGAAGCAGCGCGTCGGGATCGCCCGCGCCTTCGCCGGCAACCCCGCCATGGTGGTGGCCGACGAGCCGGTCTCGGCGCTCGACGTCTCGGTCCAGGCCGCGGTCACCGGCTTGCTGCAGGACATCCAGCGCAGCTATCGCACTACCCTGCTGTTCATCAGTCACGACTTGAGCTTGGTTCGCTATCTCTCTGATCGCGTTGTGGTTATGTATCTCGGCCACATCGTCGAGCAGGGCACGACCGACGAGGTCTTCTCGCCGCCCTATCACCCCTATACCGAGGCGCTCCTGTCGGCGGTGCCGATCGCCGACACCTCGATCGAGAAGAAGCGGATCGTGCTCGAGGGCGAGCTGCCCAGCGTCATGAACCCGCCCAAGGGCTGCCCCTTCAACACCCGCTGCCACCGCAAGCTGGGCGAGATCTGCGAGACCGAGGATCCGCCCATGGTCGAGGCCAGCCCCGGCCACATGATCGCCTGCCACATTCCCCTGGACGAGCTGCGCCAGGTGGATCCGGTGATCAAGATGCCGAACGCCGAGGACGCCCAGCCGGCCGCCGAATAGCGCCGGGGGCGCGGGCCGGTTCCGTCGGAACGGAAAGGTCTCTAGAGGATCGCCAGCACCGCCTCGGGCGGGCGGCCCAGGGCGACGCGCCCGTCCTTGACCACGATCGGCCGCTCGATCAGCACCGGGTTCTCGGCCATGGCCTCGATCAGCGCGGCGCGGTCGAGGCCGGGATCGTCGAGGCCAAGGTCCTTGTAGGGCGCTTCCCTTTTGCGCATGAGGTCGCGCGGCTCGAGGCCGAGGCCGTCCAGCAGGCGCGCGAGGGTGGCCGGGTCCGGCGGCGTCTTCAGGTACTCGACGATCTCGACGTCGAGGCCGCGCTCGTTGAGCAGCGCCAGGGTCTCGCGCGACTTGCTGCAGCGCGGGTTGTGATAGATGGTCACGGCCACGGGACTTGCCTCCTCTTCGGTGATGCGGCTGTGGCTTAGGCGGAATGACCGCGGCGGTCAAGACGGCGCCCAGGGCGCATGGTGGCGCATGGTGACGCCCGGGGCGCTCGGTGGCGCCGCGATCTTCGTGGCGGCCGTGGTCGGCGAGAATTCTGCTAGAGTCGCGGGCGATCGACTGTCCTGCGAAGAGAAAGAGACTCGCCTCATGACCGCGTTCTCCACCGAGCCCCCTGACGTGCCCCCTGACGTGCCCTCTGACGTGCCCCTGACCGTGGCGCCGCGCCGCGCCTTCAAGAGTTTCCTCGACTGGCCGCTGGCGCTCGACCTCGACGCCCTCGACGCCCATGTGGCGATCCTCGGCGTCCCCTACGGCGATCCCTACTCGATCGACGAGGTCACCAACGATCAGACCAACGCGCCCACGGCGGTGCGCCAGGCCTCGGACCGGATCAGCACCGGGCCCGATCAATGGGATTTCGACCTGGGCGGCACCGTGCTCGACGGCCGCGCCGTCAAGACGGTCGATTGCGGCGAC
The DNA here is from genome assembly GCA_033720555.1 of Kiloniellales bacterium. Taxonomy (GTDB): domain Bacteria; phylum Pseudomonadota; class Alphaproteobacteria; order Kiloniellales; family JAKSDN01; genus CALJXB01. The sequence continues at coordinate 2,831 of JAWWCG010000440.1, forward strand.
GTGCCGGGCGAGGCCCGCGACCTGGACGGCCACTACCGCCGGGCCGAGGCGGCGGTGCGCAAGATCCTCGCGGCCGGCGCCCTGCCGATCACCATCGGCGGCGACCACGGGGTGCCGATCCCGGTGCTGCGCGCCTTTGCGGGTGCCAGTGGGGGTGCCGGTGAGGGCGCCGGCCCTGTCACCCTGGTGCATATCGACGCCCATCTCGACTGGCGCGACGAGGTGAACGGCGCGCGCGAAGGCTATTCGAGCCCGATCCGCCGGGCCTCGGAGATGGCGCACGTCGGCGAGATCTTCCAGATCGGCCTGCGCGCCCAGGGCAGCGCTCGGGCCGAGGAGGTCGACGCCGCCCTCAGCTATGGCGCCCACCTGATCACCGCGTTCGAGCTGCATGACGCAGGCATGGCGGCGGTCCTGGCGCGCATCCCCGACGGCGGCCGCTACTACCTCACCATCGACGCCGACGGGCTCGATCCCGCCGTGATGCCGGCGGTGGCGGCGCCGGCGCCGGGCGGCGTGACCTATCATCAGGCCTGCAAGCTGATCCAGGGACTGGTCGCCAAAGGCCGGGTGGTCGGCATGGACATCGTCGAGATCACGCCCAAGCGCGACGTGAACGCCATCTCGGCCATCACCGCCGGGCGGCTGATCGTGAACCTGGTCGGCGCGGCGGCGCGCGCCGGCCACTTCGAGGAATGAAACGCGCCCCGGCTCGACCCGACTTGTCGCGGCTTTTCGCGGCTAGCGCGACGGCGCCGGATCGCTCTCGCTCAACCTGGCCGGCGGATCGGTTCCCTCCGGCAGGGTGATCTCGGCGTCCGGGTCGTTCACCAGGATGGTGATGGTGTGCCGCTCCGCCGCAAACGGCCGGTCGGTGACGAAGGCCCATTCGCCGGCCCAGTCGGCCGTCGCCTTGCCGATCGGCTCGCCGTTGTGCAGCAGGATCAGCTCGGCGTAGGGCGCCGCGCGCCCGGCGATCACCGCCGCGCCGTCCGGCTCGACGCGGACCAAGTCGAAGCTCGGCAGGGCGCCGTCCTCGTCCGCGGCCTCCGGTTCGGCGGCGTC
>JAWWCG010000441.1:0-3890 GCA_033720555.1 Kiloniellales bacterium
CGCCGAACCGGCCGCGCCCGACGCGCCGGCCGGCGACGGCAAGGCCGCCTGGCCGCGCCGCGACGGCGACATCGACGCCTGGACCGACCACTACTTCAGCCGCACCCAGGACGTCGTCGGGCGCTTCGGCGACCGGACCGTCACCTACGCGCTCTTCCTCAGGCGGCCGTGCGTCTCGGCGCCGCGCCTCGCGATCGCCTGGCTGGAGAGCGTGGCGGCGGCGCGCGGCATCCAGTTCGATATCGACCTGCGCTACCAGGAGGGCCGCTGGGTCGGTGCCGGCGAGCCGCTGATCTACCTCACCGGCTCGCTGTACCATCTGGTCGACCTGGAGACCCTGGTGTTGCAGAAGCTCGGCCCGCCCTGCGTCGCCGCCTACAACGCCTACACCATGTGCGCCGATCTGCCGAAGGTCGCCTTCCTCGCCATGGACGCGCGCCACTGCGCCGGCACCGAGATGGCGGAGAGCATGGCCTATGCCGCCTCGGTCGGCTCGGCGCGGGCCAAGCGCAAGGTCAACGCCGTCGGCTTCATCGGCAACGCCACCGACGCCACGGCGCACTACTTCGGCAACGACAGTGGCATGGGCACCATGCCCCACGCGCTGATCGGCTACGCCGGCTCGACGGTGCGCGCCGCCGAGATGTTCGACGAGAGCTTTCCCGGCGCACCCATGACCGTGCTGGTCGACTACTTCGGCCGCGAGGTCACCGACGCCCTGGCGGTCTGCCGCCGCTTCCCGGAGCGCGCGGCGGCGGGCAGCCTCTCGGTGCGGATCGACACCCCCGGCGGCCGTTTTCTCGAGGGCCTCGATCCGGCCGCCTCCTACGCCGTGATGGAGCGCCACGTGCCCGAGGCGATCCGCGGCTACCGCAACGAGGTGGAGCTGCGCTACCTGGTCGGCGCCGGCGTCTCCGCCGCGGCGATCTGGCGGATGCGCGAGACGCTCGACGACGCCGGCTTCGAGAAGGTGAAGATCGTCGCCTCCTCGGGCTTCAATCCGGCCAAGTGCCGGCTGATGGCCGAGGCCAAGGCGCCGATCGACGTGATCGGCACCGGCTCCTTCCTGCCGGAGCTGTGGTCCGAGACCTACGCGACCGCCGACATCGTCGAGTACGACGGCGAGCCGCGGGTCAAGGTCGGCCGCGAGTTCCTGCTGCGCAAATAGCCGCCGGCCGGACGGGACCCCAGGCGCGCGACGACGCGGAGAGCGAGATCATGACGGAGCTGAAGGGCGTGGTGGCGGCGCTGGCGACGCCGTTCGACGAGGCCGGCGAGGTGCTCGACGAGGCCGGCCTGCGCCGGCACCTGGACGCCATGCTGGAGGCCGGCGTGCACGGCCTGGTGCTGTGCGCCGGGACCGGCGAGTTCGCCTATCTGCGCGAGGAGGAGAAGACCCGCATCCTCGAGATCGGCGTCGCTCACGTCGACCGCCGCGTCCCGGTGGTCGCGCAGACCTCGGCGATCGCCACCTCCGAGGCGATCGAGAAGGCGCGGCGCGCCGAGGGCCTGGGCGCCGATGCGCTGATGGTCCTGCCGCCCTACTTCGAGGGGCCGGGGGCGGACGGCGTGCTCTATCACTACGAGCAGATCGCCCGCGCCGTCACGGTCCCGATCGTCGCCTACAACATCCCGCAGCATTCGGACTTCGACATCACGCCGGCGCTCTACGCCCGGCTGCTGGAGTTCGACAACATCGACTACATCAAGGATTCCAAGGGCGACATGACCAACCTGCAGCAGCTCGTCGCGACCGGCGGCAAGGTGCTGTCGGGCGCCGACCCGCTGGCGCCCTACGCCCTCATGGCCGGCGCGGTCGGCTGGATCTGGGGCGCCGCCAACGTCATGCCGCGCGAGACCGTCGAGCTCTACGACCTGATCGCCGGCGGCCGCCACGGCGAGGCGCTGGCGCTGTGGGCGCGCATGGCGCCGGCCAACCTGTTCTTCTGGACCCACGGCTACAACGTCGGCATCAAGCAGGCGGCCAACCACATGGGCTTCGCCGTCGGGCCCTGCCGCAAGCCGAGCCTGCCGCTGTCCGACGCCGAGTGGGACGAGCTGAAGGCCGCCCTGGAGCCGCTGCGCTAGGACTCCATGACCGACCGCCTCGACATCGCGCTCGCCCAGATCAACCCGACGGTCGGCGACCTCAAGGCCAACGCCGAGCGGATCCGCGCGGCGCGGCGCGCGGCGGCGGCGGAGGGCGCGGACCTGGTGCTGACGACCGAGCTCTCGATCTCCGGCTATCCGCCCGAGGACCTGGTCCTGAAGCCCGCCTTCGTCGCCGCCTGCCGCGCGGCGGTGGAGGCGCTGGCCGAGGAGACCGCCGACGGCGGCCCGGGCGTGATCGTCGGCGCGCCCTGGCGCGCGGAGGACGGGGCCGATGCGGACGGCGCCGCGGCGGGCGGCGACGCGGGCGCCAGGGCCAGGCCGTTCAACGCGGCGATCCTACTCGACGGCGGCGAGGTGCGGACCTGGCGGGCCAAGTACGACCTGCCGAACTACGGCGTGTTCGACGAGAAGCGGGTGTTCCAGGCGGGCCCGCTGCCCGGCCCGATCAATTTCCGCGGCGTGCGCCTGGGCGTCATGGTCTGCGAGGACATGTGGACCGCCGAGGTGGCCGAGTGCCTGGAGGAGTCCGGCGCCGAGATCCTCCTGGTGCCGAACGGCTCGCCCTACGACAGCGACAAGCTCGACGAGCGCCTGCAGCTCGCCCTCGCCCGGGTGACCGAGACCGGACTGCCGCTCGCCTACGTCAACCAGGTGGGCGGCCAGGACGAGCTGGTGTTCGACGGCGGCTCGTTCGTGGTCAACGCCGACTGCGGCCTGGCGGCGCAGCTTGCCATGTTCGAGGAGGGCCTGGTCGTCACCCGCTGGTCGCGCGGTGGTGACGGTAACGACAGCGGCGACGGCTGGCGCTGCGCCGACGCCCTCCGGGTCGCGCCCGACGAGGGCGCCGAGGCGATCTACCGCGCCCTGGTGCTGGGGCTGCGCGACTACGTCGAGAAGAACGGCTTCCCGGGCGTGGTCCTCGGACTCTCCGGCGGCATCGATTCCGCGCTCTCGGCGGCGGTCGCCGCCGACGCCCTCGGCGCGGCGCGGGTGCGCGCGCTCATGATGCCCTCGCCCTACACCAGCCGGGAGAGCCTCGAGGACGCCGCCGAGAGCGCCGCTCTCATCGGCATCGCCCTCGACCAGGTCGGCATCGAGCCGGCCATGGCTGCCTTCGAGGCCATGCTGAAGCCGCTGTTCGACGGCCTGACGCCCGATACCGCCCCCGAGGCCGCCCCCGAGGCCGTCTCAGACACCACATGGGAGAACGTTCAGGCCCGCGCCCGCGGCCTCACCCTCATGGCGGTCTCCAACAAGCTCGGCCACATGGTGCTCTCGACCGGCAACAAGTCGGAGATGTCGGTCGGCTACGCCACCCTCTACGGCGACATGTGCGGCGGCTTCAACGTGCTGAAGGACGTCTACAAGACCACGGTCTACGCGCTTTCGCGCTGGCGCAACCAGGCGCACCCCAAGGGCGCCCTGGGGCCGACCGGCCGGGTGATTCCCGAGCGGGTCCTGACCAAGGCGCCGACCGCCGAGCTGCGCCCCGACCAGTGCGACCAGGACTCGCTGCCGCCCTACGACGTGCTCGACGGGATTCTCGAGGGCCTGATCGAGCGCGACCTCGCGGTGGCGGAGATCGCCGCCCTGGGCTACGAGACGGCGACCGTCAAGCGGGTGTGGCGGATGCTGGAGAACGCCGAGTACAAGCGCCGCCAGGCGCCGCCGGGGGTCAAGATCACCGACCGCGCCTTCGGCCGCGACCGCCGCTATCCCATCACCAACGCCTTCAAGGGCCCGGCGTAACGGCGCCGTGCCCCTTCCGCAGCCGACCC
>JAWWCG010000442.1:0-3880 GCA_033720555.1 Kiloniellales bacterium
ATCGATGGTTGTGACCGCATGGACGCGGAAGCGCCCCTCCTCCGCCGCCTCGACCACCCGGCGGTGCAGCATGAGGTGCTTGACGTTGCTCGCCGGGATCAGCACGCCCTGGCGGCCGGTCAGGCCGCGCGCGGCGCAGAGATCGAAGAACCCTTCGATCTTCTCGTTCACGCCGCCGATCGCCTGCACCTCGCCGTACTGGTTGACCGAGCCGGTCACCGCCAGAGACTGGTCGATCGGAACCTCGGCGATGGCGGACAGCAGAGCGTAGAGCTCGGCCGAGGAGGCGCTGTCGCCGTCGACCCCGCCATAGGACTGCTCGAACACCAGGCTGGCCGACAGCGACAGCGGCCGCTCGCTGGCGTAGTGGGCGCTCAGATAGCCGCTGAGGATGAGCACGCCCTTGCTGTGCAGCGGTCCGCCCAGGGCGACCTCGCGTTCGATGTCGACCACCTCGCCCTTGCCGAGCCTGATGCGGGCGGTGATGCGGCTCGGCCGGCCGAAGGCGAAGCCGCCGAGGCTCATCACCGAGAGGCCGTTGATCTGGCCGGCCTTGGCGCCCTCGGTGTCGATCTGCACGGTGCCGCGCTCGATCTCTTCCTGCAGGCGCTGGCGCACCCGGTCGAGCCGGTAGATCTGCGCGTCGGCCGCCTTGGCGACCGCCGCCGCGTCGACCACCGGCCGGCCCGCCTTGCCGGCCAGGAAGTCGGCCTCGCGCAAGAGGTCTGCCAGCCGCTCGATGTCCATCGAGAAGCGCTCGGAATCGCTGGCGGCGCGGGCGCTGAACTCGAGGGCGCGGGCCACGCCGCCACGATCGAACGGCCTGAGCTGCTCGTTGTCGGTCAAGGACTTGACCAGGCGGGCGTAGAGCAGGTCGTTCTCGTCGTTGCGCGGGATCCGCTCGTCGAAATCGGCCGCGACCTTGAACAGCCGCTGAAACTCCGGGTCGGCCTGCGCCAGCAGGTAATAGATCATGCGCTCGCCGACGATTACCACCTTCACGTCGAGCGGGATCGGCTCGGGCTCGAGCGACACGGTGCTCAGGAGGCCGAGGGCCTGGGCCGCCGGCTGGATGCGGATCTCGCCGGCGAACAGGGCGCGCTTCAAGGCGTCCCAGGCCATCGGGCTGGTCAGCAGCTTGCGGGCGTCGAGGATCAGGTAGCCGCCGCTCGCCCGGTGCAGCGCGCCGGAGCGGATCAGGTGAAAGTCGGTCAGCAGTGCGCCCATCTCGGCGCGGTGCTCGGTGCGGCCGAGCAGCCGGTCGTAGGTCGGGTCGTCCTCGTAGACCACCGGCGCGCAGGCGCTCTCCGCGTTGTCGACGATCAGGTTCACGCCGTAGCGACGCAGGACCGGGTGGTCGCCTTCGAAATCCACGGTGGCGCGGTCGCCGCGCTGCGCCGGCGCCTCGGCCACGATCTCCTCGACGCGCTCGACGGCGTCGTCGCGCACCTCGTCGAGGAAGCGCTGGACCGTCGCCAGATCGGCGTAACGCGCCTTCAGGGCGTCAATCAGGTGCGCCGTCGCGAACAGCGCCGTCTCGTCGTTGAGCCGGCGCAGTTTCTCGCGCGTCTCCTTCATCCAGATCGGCGCCTTTTGGAGCACGTCCTGCAGCTTCTCCTGCAGCGCCTTGATCACCCCTTCGACGCGCTCGCGCTCCTCCTGGGGAAGCTTCTGGAAGACCTCCGGGGAGACCACCTCGCCGTCGTGCACCGGCGCGAACGCGAAGCCCATGGGGGTGCGCATGAGGGCGACGTTCTGCGAGCGGCTTTCCTTCTCGATTTCCTGCAGGGCGGTTTCCTGGCGCTCCTTGAACTCCTCCTCGATGACCTTGCGGCGGGTGCGGTATTCGTTGCTCTCGAAGCCGTTGCGCAAGGCGTCGCGCAGGTCGACCACGAAATTGGACATGTCCTCGCGGAACTGGCCGCCGCGGCCCGCCGGAAGCTGCAGCGCGCGCGGCTTGCGGCGTTCCTTGAAATTGCTGACGTAGCACCAGTCCGGCGGCGCCAGTTCCTGGCCCGCCTGCGCCTCGAGGAAGCGGTGCACCACGGTGTGCTTGCCCATGCCCTCCGGCCCGAGGGCGTAAAGGTTGTAGCCGGACTGGCGCATGCCGACGGCGAATTGGATCGCCTCGACCGCCCGATCCTGGCCGATCACCTGGGTGAGCGGCTCGAGTTGCTCGGTGGTCTCGAAGGCGAATCGATCCGACGGGCAGCGCCAGCACAGCGCCGCCGCCGCAAGCGGTTCCTTGGCCCCTCGGTCCTGTTCCGTCATACGAATCGTCCCTCAGCCCTTTGTAATGTCTTAATCAGATGCCGTCATCCTAAACCGAAATCGGGGCGCGGCCGCCCCGAGACCGGCGCGATGCAGAGGCCCATGCGAGCACGGAGCGAGAGCGGAGGCGACGGGCCTCGGACAGGCGCCGGGTCCGTTCCACCGACATTGTTGACAGCGGAGTCATATCGGCCGACAGTCCGGATCGACGGTGAGATATGTTCTCCAAGGCCAGTTCTGTCGCATCCGCGTGGAGCACGAGCGCTCGCATCGAGATCGCCGTGGACGAAGAGTCCTCGGTGATCGGAGATGCGGCTGTCATCGTGGGCGACCTGACCAGCGAGGGCGAGATCGAAGTGCAGGGAACCGTCGAGGGCAATATCCGCTGCCGCAGAGCGATCGTCGGGGAAAGCGGAGAGGTGCACGGTGAAATCGTCGCCGAGTTCGTTGACATTCGCGGCTCGGTCGAGGGCCCGGTTGTGGCCTCCAGCGTGGCCGTGGCGAGAACCGCCAGGATCATTGGGCACATCACCCACAGGGAATTGACCATCGAGCCCGGCGCCTACCTGGAGGGGCGGCGGCCGTGGCGGTTGCATCCCTTGGAGGACCTCAAACGCCCTTAAGGGAACCCAACTCTCAAACCTAAGGAGAACCTCACACGATGTTCAATAAAGGCAGCGAGTCCGATTACGCCCCGTCCGACAGCTTCTCGAGCCCGTCGTCCCAGCCCGCCGCGGCCAAGGGCTCGGGCATGCCGTCCATCATCAGCCCCGACCTCAAGGTGGTGGGCGATCTGCACTGCGCCGGCGACATCCAGATCGAAGGCACCGTCGAGGGCGACATCAGGAGCCAGACCGTGACCGTCGGCGAGGGCGCCCATGTGAGCGGCTCGATCTACGGCCAGACCGTGCGGGTCAGCGGCAACGTGGAGGGCCAGATCGAGGCCAAGTCGGTCACCCTGGCCAAGTCCGCGGAGGTCGCCGGCGACGTGGTTCACGAGACCCTCTCGATCGAGGCCGGCGCCCATCTCGAGGGCATGTGCCGCCGCCTGCAGCCGGACGGCAAGAAGGCGACGGGCGACTCCAAGGTCTCGAACCTCAAGTCGTCCCAGGGCAGCTCTTCGGCGGCCGGCGCGAGCCTCGCCGCTGGCAGCGGCAAAGCCGGCGCCGGCGACAACGGCGCCGAGAAGCCGGCGGCCAGCTAGGTCCGACGGCCGCGAGTCTCTTTCGGGCTCCGGACCCCCGTCGGCGGTCGGCCAGGCGCCGACGCCCTTCCTGCCTGCGCGAGCGAGCGCGCGTCCCATGAGAGGTTCCGAGCCGCCGGGCTCGAAGGGCGCGCGCCGTCGGCGCGTTTACCCTCTCCCTTAACAGATCCCTAAGCGGCTCGTCAGCATACTGTCCGGCGTGTATCGGAGCAAGCAGCCAGAAGCCGCCGCGGCGAGCGCCGCCTCACCCGACATCGCGCGGCCGGGCGTGCTGCAATTCGCTTCGCCTGCCACGGCCGCGCCGCAGACGCGCGCCGCGCGCCTCTCCGAGGACGAGTTCCTCGCCCACTATTTCCGCCTGATCGACCCGGCGGTGGCCGCCAGCTTCACCAAGGAGCAGCGCCG
>JAWWCG010000443.1:0-3872 GCA_033720555.1 Kiloniellales bacterium
CGTCCGCCGGCGTCAATGTGGGGTGGCCGATCGGCGTCACACCCATGCTGAACTCCCCGGTTTCACTGCCGGTCTCCGAAACCGGCCGCTTCGCCAGAGCTAACAGCGTCAGATGACCAAGACGTTAATGCCGGACTCTCGGCGAGATTCCCGATTCTATGGCCGCGCGCGACGGCATTCCCGACGGCGCAAGCGGCCTTAGCGCCGCCCCACCGCGGGTCGCGGCCTGCGCGACCAAATCCGCCCGGCCGTTGCAGGCAGCCCCGGCCCTAGCCCCGCCACTAGCCCTGGCGCCAGGCCGCCGACGACCGGCAACGCCGGCAAATGCGCTCGCCCGGCCAAGAGCTGGCGAACGCCTCGCCGCACATGAGACAGCGCCGTTCCTTCGCCTCGTCGATCTCTTCGTGTTGAGCGATCTTGTTCATATCGTACAGATAGTGAACATTTGTGGCGATTCCATGGCATGGGGCGGCACGGGAGCCGGCACGGAAGGCGGCACGGAAGGGGAGCACGGGGGCTCGGCCGGGGGCGCCGTGCGTTTCGGCCGTGGGCGCGGACGGCCCGACGTACGCCGGACGTACGCGAGTGGCGCGCCGGCGAGGCCCAGCCGCCGCCCGCGATCATGAGGGCCCGGGGTCGCGACGAGCCTGTTGACTTTCCTCATGCCGCAATTTTCACTCTCGAGACTTGCCGTTACCCGGTCCGTCTCAAACAAAGCGATATTGATTTCATTGGCGAATTTCGAGCGGTCTGGGATACGCGCCTTGGGCGATCTCTCGACAGCGGCACGCGGTCCTCGAACGAGCGGCGAGATCGCCGCCGCCAGCCCGTCCCCGCGTCGGACCGATCGCCCGCCTCGGCCCGGTCGCGTGACGAGGCTCGGCGCCGCGGCGCCCGCGCGCGCGGGGTGCGCGACCGGCGCTCGGCCGCCCGGCCCGTCGGACCGCTATGGACAGAACGAGCATGGATGAGCGGCGAACCTACCTATCCTCCCCAGCCGCCGGCGAAGCCGGCCCGCACGCGATGCCCGCCGAGGCGGCCTCGGCGGCGGTCGAGGCCGATTCGAACGGTCTATCCGAGGCCGAGGCGGCGCGGCGCCTGGAGCGCTTCGGCCCCAACCGGCTGCCGGAGCCGCCCCGGCGCAGCCCGGCCCTTCGCTTCCTCGCCCACTTTCACAACGTCCTGATCTACGTGCTGCTCGCCTCGGCGGCGATCACCGCGGCGCTCGGGCATCTCATCGATACCGGCGTGATCCTGGCCGTCGTGATCGCCAATGCGATCATCGGCTTCATTCAAGAAGGCCGGGCCGAACAGGCGATGGACGCGATCCGCCAGATGCTCGCCCCGAAGTCGGCGGCGCTGCGCGACGGCGAACGCCGCAGCGTCGACAGCGCGTCCTTGGTCCCCGGCGATATCGTGATGCTGGAAGCCGGCGACAGGGTTCCCGCGGACCTGCGGCTGATCGAGGCGGCCGGCCTGCGGATCGAGGAGGCGATCCTCACCGGCGAATCCGTTTCCGTCGACAAGGCGACGCGCCCGGTCGCCGCCGACGCGCCGATCGGCGACCGCTCGTCCATGGCCTTCAGCGGCACGCTCGTCGCCGCCGGCGCCGGCCGCGGGGTCGTCGTCGCGACCGGCGCGGCGACCGAGATCGGGCGCATCAGCGGGATGCTCGCCAAGGTCGAGACCTTGTCCACGCCGCTGGTCCGGCAGATGGACGCCTTCGCGCGCTGGCTGACCATCCTGATCCTGCTGCTCGCGGCCGTGCTGCTGGTTTACGGCTATTTCGTCGGCCATCTGCCCTTCGCCGAAATGTTCATGGCCGTGGTCGGCCTGTCCGTGGCGGCGATCCCGGAAGGGCTGCCGGCGGTGCTCACCATCACGCTGGCCGTGGGCGTGCAGGCCATGGCGCGGCGCAACGCGATCGTTCGTCGGCTGCCCGCCATAGAGACGCTCGGCTCGGTGTCGGTCATCTGCAGCGACAAGACCGGCACGCTCACGCGCAACGAGATGATGGCGGCGACGCTCGCCAGCGCCGGCCACACCTATTTCGTCGCCGGAGACGGCTATGCCCCCGAGGGCAGCCTCCGCCTCGCCGACGCCGACGTCGACCCCGCCGAGCATGCGCTGCTGGTCGAGTTCGCGCGCGCCGCCGCGCTGTGCAACGACTCCGCCCTGCGCAGCCACGAAACCGGCTGGACGGTCGAAGGCGACCCCATGGAGGGCGCCCTCAAGGCGCTTGCCGGCAAGATCATGCGCCAGGGACCCGCCCCCTTCGGCGACTGGCGCCGCTCCGACACCATCCCGTTCGATGCGCAGCACCGCTACATGGCCGTCCTGCACCACGACCACGAAGGCCATGCCTGCATCCACGTGAAGGGCGCGCCGGAACGCCTGCTCGCCATGTGCTTGGCCCAGCGGGCCGCCGACGGCGGGACGGAGCCCCTGGACCCGGCCTATTGGCACGGCCGGATCGACGAGATCGCCGCGCAGGGCCAGCGCGTGCTCGCCTTGGCCGCGCGATCGGTGCCGCAGGCTCATGTCGTTCTCAACACGGCCGACCTCGACGAGGACCTCGTGCTGATCGGCCTGGTCGGCCTCATCGACCCGCCCCGCCCCGAAGCGATCGCCGCCGTCGCGGAGTGCCGCGAGGCGGGCATCCGAGTGAAGATGATCACCGGCGACCACGCCGGCACGGCGGCGGCCATCGCGCGGCAGATCGGCCTTCAGAACCCGGACAAAGTGCTGAGCGGGGCGGACATCGAAGAGATCGACGACGCCGAGTTGGCGGCGGTCGCCATCGACGCCGACGTCTTCGCGAGGACCAGCCCGGAGCACAAGCTGCGGCTCGTGACCGCGCTTCAATCGCATGGGCTGACCGTCGCCATGACCGGCGACGGCGTGAACGACGCACCGGCGCTCAAGCGGGCGGACGCCGGCATCGCGATGGGGCGCAAAGGCAGCGAAGCGGCCAAGGAAGCCTCCGAGCTGGTCCTCGCCGACGACAACTTCGCGTCGATCGTCGCGGCGGTCCGCGAGGGACGCACGGTCTACGACAACATCAAGAAGGTGATCAGCTGGACGCTGCCCACCAATGCCGGGGAGTCGATGACCATCGTCGTCGCGCTTTTCCTAGGCATGGCGTTGCCGATCACGGCGGTGCAGATCCTGTGGGTCAATCTGATGACCGGCATCACGCTCGGCCTGGCGCTCGCCTTCGAGCCGACGGAAGCCAACACCATGAGACGCCCGCCGCGTCCGCGTCACGAATCGCTGCTCACCGGCGAGCTGATCTGGCACATCATCCTGGTCTCCGTCCTGTTCCTCGCGGCGGTCTTCGGCATGTACGCCTATGCCGTCGACAAAGGCTATGCGCCCGAGCTCGCGCAAACCATCGCGCTCAATACGCTCGTGGTGCTGGAGATCTTCCACCTCTTCTTCATCCGCAACATCTACGGCACGTCGCTCACGTGGCAGGCGGTGCGGGGAACGCGGGTGGTCTGGGCCTGCACGGTCATCGTCACGCTCGCCCAGTTCGCGGTCACCTACCTGCCGCCGCTGCAGCGGGTGTTCGGAACGCACGGCGTGGCGTTGTTCGATGGGCTGCTGATCGTCGCGGTGGGCGTCGTCTTCTTCGCCGTGATCGAGTCCGAGAAGCAGATCCGTCTGGCCTTCCGACGGCCGGCGCCGCGTCCCCTCTCGTGATCGGCTCCGGCGTCCTCGAGACTGCCTCGATCCTCGCTCCGTAGGGGGGCCGATCTCCCGTTCTCGGCACGAAACCCGTATGCGGCCAGGGTCGCGAGGCCCACGTCAGGCCGACGCCGAGCGAATCTCCCACCCGCCGTGCGCGCGCTTGTAGGCCTCCAAGGCAG
>JAWWCG010000444.1:0-3869 GCA_033720555.1 Kiloniellales bacterium
AACCTGGTGCACCTCTTCGAGCGCGACTGCTCGATCCAGCGGCGCAACCAGAAGGTCGTCGAGCGCGCGCCGGCGCCCTATCTCGACGAGGCGCGACGCGCCGAGCTGGCCGACTACGCCGTGCGCCTGGGCCGCGCCGCGAGCTACGGCAACGCCGGCACGGTCGAGTTCCTCTACGACCTCGACAGCGGCAATTTCTACTTCATCGAGGTCAATCCGCGCATCCAGGTCGAGCATACGGTCACCGAGCAGGTGACCGGCATCGACATCGTCAAGGCGCAGATCAACATCGCCGCCGGCGCCGAGATCGGCCGCCCGGAAAGCGGCGTGCCGCCCCAGGAGGCGATCGCGCTCAACGGCCACGCGCTGCAGTGCCGGATCACGACCGAGGATCCCGAGAACCACTTCGTGCCGGACTACGGGCGCATCCGGGCCTACCGCGGCGCCGCCGGCTTCGGCATCCGCCTCGACGGCGGCACGGCCTATTCCGGCGCCCTGATCACGCCGTTCTACGATTCGCTGCTGGAGAAGGTCACCGCCTGGGCGCCGACGCCGGAGGAGGCGGCCCGGCGCATGGACCGGGCGCTGCGCGAGTTCCGGATTCGCGGCGTCGCCACCAACCTCTTGTTTCTCGAGGGCGTGATCGGCCACCCCAAGTTCCGCGACGGCGACTACACCACCCGCTTCATCGACGAGACCCCGGAGCTGTTCAAGTTTCCCCAGCGCCGCGACCGGGCGACCCGGCTGCTCGGCTTCATCGGCGACGTTCAGGTCAACGGCAACCCGGAGATGGCCGGCCGCCCCATGCCGGCCGAGCGGCACGAGCTGGCGCCGCTGCCCAGGCTGGCGAACGGCGATCCGCCGCCGGGCAACCGCCAGCGGCTCAAGGAGCTGGGCCCGGCGGGCTTCGCCCAATGGATGCTCGACCAGGAGCGCCTGCTGCTCACCGACACCACCTTCCGCGACGCCCACCAGTCGCTGCTGGCGACGCGCATGCGCGGCCACGACATGGTCGCCGTCGCGCCCCACTACGCGCGCCTGCTGCCCGAGCTTCTGTCCATGGAATGCTGGGGCGGCGCGACCTTCGACGTCGCCATGCGGTTCCTCAAGGAGGACCCGTGGGAGCGCCTGGCCGCGCTGTGCGAGGCCATGCCGAACATGCTGACCCAGGTGCTGCTGCGCGGCGCCAACGGCGTCGGCTACAAGAACTACCCCGACAACGTGGTGCGCTTCTTCGTCGAGCAGACCGCGGCGGCCGGCATCGATCTCTTCCGGGTCTTCGATTCGCTCAATTGGGTCGAGAACATGCGGGTCTCGATCGACGCGGTGTTGGAGGCGGGCGGCCTCTGCGAGGCGGCGATCTGCTACACCGGCGACCTGGCCGGCCCCGATCCCGGCAAGTACGACCTCACGTACTACGTCGGCCTGGCCAAGGAGCTGGAGGCGGCCGGCAGCCACATTCTCGGCCTCAAGGACATGGGCGGCCTGTGCAAGCCGGCCGCGGCGCGCAAGCTGGTCACGGCCTTGAAGCAGGAGATCGGCATCCCGATCCATTTCCACACCCACGACACCAGCGGCATCGCGGCGGCCAGCGTCCTGGCGGCGGTCGAGGCCGGGGTCGACGCCGCCGACGGCGCCATGGGCGCCATGAGCGGCCTGACCTCGCAGCCCAACCTCGGCTCGATCGCCGAGGCCCTGGTGGGCGATCCGCGCGATCCCGGCCTCGACCGCGCGGCGCTGCGCGCCATCGACAATTACTGGGAGGGCGTGCGCCACCTCTACGCGCCCTTCGAGAGCGACATGCGCGCCGGCACCGCGAGCGTCTTCGTCCACGGCATGCCGGGCGGCCAGTACACCAATCTGCGCGAGCAGGCCCGGTCGCTCGGCCTCGAGCACCACTGGCCCGACGTCGAGACCGCCTACGCCCAGGTCAACCAGCTCCTGGGCGACATCATCAAGGTGACGCCGACCTCCAAGGTGGTCGGCGACATGGCGCTCTACATGGTGACCAACGACCTGACGCCGGAGCAGGTGGCCGACCCCGACCACGAAGTGGCGTTCCCGGAATCGATGGTGCAGCTCATGCGCGGCGACATGGGCCAGCCGCCGGGCGGCTTTCCCGAAGCGCTGCAGCGCAAGGTGCTGAAGGGCGAGACCCCGCTCGCCGAGCGGCCGGGCGCGGTGCTGCCGCCGGTCGATCTCGACGCCGAGCGCGCCCAGCTCGAGCACAAGATCCGCCGCCAGGCGAGCGACCGGGACCTCGCCGCCTACCTCATGTATCCCCAGGTCTTCCTCGACTACGCCGAACACCGCCGCCAGCACGGGCCGGTGCAGGTGCTGCCGACCGACGTCTTCTTCTACGGCATGGTGGGCGGCCAGGAGATCGCCGTCGAGATCGACCCGGGCAAGACCCTGATCGTCAAGTATCTCGCCGTCGGCGAGCCCGACGAGGCGGGCAAGCGCACGGTGTTCTTCGAGCTGAACGGCCAGCCGCGCACGGTGAAGGTGCAGGACCGCGCCCTGGCGGCGCCCGGCCACGCCCGGCGCAAGGCCGACGAGTCCCAGCCGGGCCAGGTCGGCGCGCCCATGCCCGGCATGATCGTCAGCGTCTCGGCCGCCGAAGGCCAGCAGGTCCAGCGCGGCGACCGCCTGTTCACCATCGAGGCCATGAAGATGGAGACCGCGATCTACGCCGAGATCGACGGCGAGGTGGAGGAGGTGGTCTCGCCCTCGGGCACCCGCGTCGACAGTCACGATCTGGTGCTGCTGATCAAGCCGATCTAAAGTGCGGCCATGAACGAGATCCGCCAGGCCGGCCGGCGCGCCAGCCGCGCCCGCGACCGCCAGCGAGCAGGCGTCACGCAGCTTCCCTGGCGGCGACTGACCAATCCCTATCCGCCGATGGAGATCGTCTCGGCCGATCAGCTCGAGGCGATCCACGAGGCCTCGCTCCAGGTGCTGGAGGAAATCGGCCTCAACTTCCTCCTGCCCGAGGCGCGCGAGATCCTGCGCGAGGCCGGAGCGGAGGTGGTGGGCGACGGCCCGCGCGTCCGCTTCGAGCGGGGCCTGATCGAGGCGGCCGTGGCGCGGGCGCCCTCGACGATCCACGCCCGCGGCCGCACGCCGCAGACCGACCTGGTCTTCGGCGCCAACCACATCGTCTTCGGCGCCGTCGGCGGGCCGCCCAACTTCTCCGACCTGGACGGCGGGCGCCGGCCCGGCACGCTGGCGGATCTCGAGAACTTCATCCGCCTGTCCCAGAGCCTCAACATCTGCCACCTGGCGGCGAGCGGCGCCGTCGAGCCGCTCGACGTTCCGCCCAACGTGCGCCACCTGGAGGTCGCGCTGTCGGCCATCCGGCTCTCCGACAAGCTGCGCTTCGGCTACGGCCTGGGCCGCGTGCGGGCGCGCGACCACCTGGAGATGGGCCGGATCTCCCTGGGGCTCACCTGGGAAGAGTTCGCCGAGCGGCCGAGCCTCTACACCGTGATCAACGCCAACTCGCCGCTGCAGTACGACATCCCCATGCTGGAAGGCATGATCGAGATGGCCCGTGCCCGGCAGATCGTCGTCGTCACGCCGTTCACCCTCGCCGGCGCCATGGCGCCGATCACCGTGCCCGGCGCCCTGGTCCAGCAGAACGCCGAGGCGCTCGCCGGCATGGCCTTCGTCCAGATCGTCGAGCCCGGCGCGCCGGTGGTCTACGGCGGCTTCACCTCCAACGTCGACATGAAGTCCGGGGCGCCGGCCTTCGGCACGCCGGAATACACCCAGGCGACGCTGATCGGCGGCCAGCTCGCGCGCCGCTACGGCGTGCCGTTCCGGGCGTCGAACGTCAACGCCTCCAACGCCCCCGACGGCCAGGCGGT
>JAWWCG010000445.1:0-3864 GCA_033720555.1 Kiloniellales bacterium
AGCGGCGCCGAGCCGCCCCGGCCGCCGCCGCCGATCACGGCCTGCGCCAGCGACCCCGCGACGGCCCGCCACGCCGCCCTCGGCGGCCGGCCGGACTAGCCGCACAAGAGGCCGCGCGCCCCCTTCGCCGCTAGGCCGAGGCGAGGCCCGCCTTCGCGACGCCGTCGAGGAAAAGGCGCCGCGCGCCCGGCGCGGTGATCGGGTGATCGCGCAGGAAGTCCCGCGGATCGAACTTCGGGTGGCGCGCCTTGAACGCCGCGACGAGGTCGCGGACCTCCGCATCGCGGCCGAGCTCCGCCAGGGCGAGGATCTCGAACAGCCCGGTCATGGCCGACGAGGAGATCGGGACCAGCCTGGCGTGACGGACGGCGCGCTCGAAGTCCGCCGCGAAATAGCAGACCCGGGCGACCGTCAGGTGGTGCCACACGGAGACGCTCGCCTGCAGCTCGAGGCCGCGGTCCATGAGGCGCACGGCGCGCGTCGGATCGTCCAGGGCGGTGGCGACCGGCCGCGACGCGACGATCAGCAGGTCCGCCTGATTCTTGCCGAGATCGAGCGCCCGCTCGAGGGCGTCCCGGGCGCCCGCGAGGTCCCCGTCCCGGCCCCTGAGCAAGGCGAGCTCCATGAGGGCGAAGGGGTCGCGCGGGTCGAGCCGCGCGGCCATGAGGAAGGCCTCGCGCTCGAGCGCGCGAAAGGCCTCGAGATCCTCCGTCCATTTTTCCTGCAGGATCAGCCACGTGATCCAACCTAGCACGAGCCGGGCCCGGGCGAACTTGGGGTCGAGCTCGACCGCGCGCCGCAGCAGCGCATGGCCGCGCAACGCGCTCGCCCGCTCGAAGTGGGTCTCGAGCTCGTGGCCCAGCAGGTAGAGGTCGTAGACCTGAAGGTCGCCCGGCGGCTTGCGGCCGAGCCGCGCGCGCTCGCGCTCGGGGATCCGCCCGGTGAAGCCGCCGACCGCCGCGGCCACGTGGCCGACGATGTCGCTCTGGATGGCGAAGAACGCGCCGATCTCCCGCTCGTAGCGCTCGGTCCAGAGATGGTCGCCGCTCTGCGTCTCGATCAGCCGGACATTGACGCGAACCTCGCTGTCGGAGGCCTGGACGCTGCCGTCGAGGACATAGTCGGTCGCGGGTTGCGTCGTCGCGCCGGCCGCGATCACCATGAGGTCGGGAAAGCGGGCCAGGTCGGTGATCAGGTCCTCGACCAGGCCGCGGCAAAACCGCGCCCAGCGCGCCTCGCCCGTGAGATCCGCGAAGGCGAGGATCGCGAGGGACGGCGGCCGGGCGTGGGGCGACGCGTCCGCGCGCGCCTGCGTGGTCGCCTCGATCGGCTCGACGCCGCCGAGGAAGCGATAGCCGCGGCCGTGCACGGTCTCGATGAACCGCGGTTGCTTGGGATCGTCGCCGAGCGCGAGGCGCAGGTCGTGGACGTATTCCTTGACCAGCCCCTCCGACACGCAGACGTCGCGCCAGATGCCGTCGAGGATGTCGTCCTTGGTGAGCAGGCGATTGGGATTGTCGACGAACAGCCGCAGCAACTGAAACGCCTTGTTGCTGATGCCGACGGGCTGATCGCCGCTCCACAGGCGCTCGTCCCCCAGGTCCAGCCGGTATGTCGCCCTATTCACGCGTTCGGTCCGAAAGCGTCCCCCGCAGGCCGGCAGATTAGCAAGACCGGGCCGAGTTCGCCAAATTCGCCAGATTCTACGCGAGGCCGCGTCACGCGTCGTCCCGCGCGCCCGCCGCCTCGGCCAGGAGCCATTCGCGGAACAGGCGGACGTTGCGGTGCTCGCCGACCTCCGGCGTCGAGACCAGCCAATAGGCGTAGGCCGAGGGCAAGGTCGGCCCGAACGGCTGCACCAGGCGGCCCGCCTTCAAGTCGCCGTCCGCCATGGTGGTCCGCGCCAAGGCGACGCCCTGGCCGGCGACGGCGGCGTCGATCAGCATGCTCCAGAGGTTGAAGCCCGGGCCGAGGCCCGGGTCGACGTCGCGCACCCCGGCGCGCGCCAGCCAGTCCGCCCAGTCCGGCAGGTCGCCGCCGTAGAACGCCATGTCGTGGAGCAGGGTGTGGTGCTTGAGGTCGGCGGGGCGGCGCAGCGGGTGCGGTCCCTCGAGCAGGGCCGGACTGCACACCGGAACGATCTGGTCGTCCATCAGCTTGTCGACGCGCAGACCGGGATAGCGGCCGCGGCCGAAGCGAATGCCGACGTCGACGTCGTCGCGGGCGAACGCCACCAGCTTGTCGTCGGCCGTCACCCGGACGTCGATCTCGGGATGCGCCTCGGCGAAGGCGGGCAGGCGCGGCTGCAGCCACTTGGTGGCGAAGGAGACGACGACGCTCACCTTGAGGGTGGCGGCGCGGGCGCGCTCGGTGACCCGGTCCGTCGCGGCGCCGACCATGTCGAGGGCGTCGCGCAGCGACGGCAGATAGACGCGCCCGGCGTCGGTCAGCTCGAGCTTGCGGTTGTAGCGGTGGAACAGGCGGACGCCGAGACGCTCCTCCAAGGTCTTCACCCGGTGGCTGATCGCCGCCTGGGTCACGTTGAGCTCGTCGGCCGCCAGGGTGAAGGACAGATGCCGGGCCGCCGCTTCGAACGCGCGAAGCGCTTTCATCGACGGCAAGCGGCGGTCCACCGGCGGCCTCCCTCGGCTGACATCAGATAAAACTATTTAATCCGATTCATAGGTTATTGTCGTTTGCGCCGCCGGATCAACGCAAATATCTCGTGCTTGTCAGCGGTTTCCCGGACACGGCCCCAGGGGGTCAGCGCAGCTTGCCATGAAACCCGTCTTTCCGAGAGCGATTCAAGCCGGCGGACCGCGCACCCCGACGGGCCGCCAGAGGGGCCACCAGACAGGCCACCAGACAGGCCACCAGACAGGCCACCAGACAGGCCACCAGACAGGGCGTCGCGGGCGAAGCGGATGCGGATTCCACCAAAACTCCACCACCGCTCCACCCAAGGCGCCGGCCGCCGCGCGACAATGGCCGGCCATGGACAAAGCGCCACACCCCAGCCTCGCCACAGACCGGACTCGCGCGGCTCCGGCCGGGCGGCCCCGCGCTCGGCGAGAAGCGGCGATGCGGCGACGCGGGACGAGCGGACATGGCTGAGCTGGCGGCCACCGGCGAGGGCGTCTCGCTCTCGCGCCTGTGGAACGACAAGACGGCCCGCGCCGTCCTCATCCAGATCCTCACCATGGTGCTCCTGGCGGCGTTCATCGCCTACATCGTCAGCAACGCCATCGCCAACCTGGAGGCCATCGGCAAGACCTTCAGCTTCGGCTTCCTTTCCGAGCCGGCCAGTTACGACATCAACCAGCACCTGATCCCCTACACCTCGCGCAGCACCCACCTGCGCGCGGCGGTGGTCGGCCTGCTCAACACCCTGCTGGTCGCCGCCTGCGGCATCGTACTGACGACCCTGCTCGGCTTCACCCTCGGCGTGCTGCGCCTGTCGTCGAACTGGCTGGTCAACCGCATGGCCTATTGGTGGATCGAGATGACGCGCAACGTGCCGGTGCTGCTGCACATCCTGCTGATCCACGGCATCATCGTCACCTCCCTGCCGCGCCCCAAGCAGGCGATCGACGTCGGCAGCACTTTCTTCCTGTCGAACCGCGGCTTCTTCGTGCCGAGCCCGCAGTTCGAGCCGGCCTTCTGGGCGGTCGCGATCGCCTTCGTCGCGGCGATCGCCTTCGCCGTCGCCTTCGCCCGTTACGCCCGCAAGGTGCAGGACGAGACCGGCAAGCGCTATCCCGTGCTCTGGATCAACCTGGCGGCGCTCGTGCTGCTGCCGGCGCTCGTCTATGTCATCGCCGGACGGCCGATGACCTGGCAGTTCCCGGAGCTCAAAGGCTTCAA
>JAWWCG010000446.1:0-3863 GCA_033720555.1 Kiloniellales bacterium
ACCGAGGAGACGGTCTACAACGTCTTCGTCCCGGCGACCCCGAACCCGACCACGGGCTTTCTCCTTTTCGTGCCGGAACGCGACATCCGCCGCCTCGCCATGTCGGTCGACGACGGCATCAAGCTGGTGATCTCCGGCGGCATCGTGAAGCCGCGCGAGGAGGCCGCCTCGGGCTGGGGCAGCGGCACCGGCATCGCCGACGAGGTGGAGCTGATCAAGCAGACCATGGAGCAAGCCCGCCGCGCCGCCGAGCTCGACTCGCGCTGGGGCGCGGGCACCGGCATCGCCGAGGAGGTGGAGCGCATCAAGCTGGCGATGGAGCAGCTCAACCCGTCGCTGGTCAAGCGCGTGAGCCTGCTCGGCCGCCTGCGCGACTACCTCTTCGCCGGCACCCTGGTGAGCGCGCCGATCGCGATCACAGTGTGGCTGGCGGTGAGCGTCATCGACTACTTCGACCGCAGCGTCATGCCGCTCCTGCCGGAGAGCTGGAACCCGGCGACCTACCTCCACTTCGGGATTCCCGGCCTCGGCCTGATCGCCTCGATCCTGGCGATGACCCTGATCGGCTATCTGACCGCCGGCTTCCTCGGCAACGCCCTGGTTCGCCTCAGCGAGCGGGTCATCGAGGGCCTGCCGGTCCTGCGCGGCATCTACGCCGCCGTCAAGCAGATCTTCGAGACGCTGCTCAAGAAGCAGTCGAACGCGTTTCGCGAGGTCGTGCTGGTCCAGTATCCGCGGCCGGACGTCTGGGCGATCGGCTTCATCACCGGCGCCGCGGCGCGCGAGATCCAAGACAACGTCACCGGACCTTCAGTCAACATCTTCCTGCCGACGACGCCCAATCCGACCTCCGGCTTTCTCCTCTTCCTGCCGCCGGACAGCGTCAGGAAACTGACGATGAGCGTCGAGGAGGGGCTGAAGATGGTGGTCTCCGGCGGCATCGTCACCCCCGGCATCGTCACCCCCGGCGCCGGCGCGCCCCGGGACGTGAGCGTCGAAGCCGGGGACCCGCGCCCCGCCCCCGCGCCGCCGGCCAGCGAACGCGCCTAGTCGGCGCCCTCGCCGGCCTCCCCGGCTTCGCCTTCCGGCAGATCGGCCGGCGGCGCGCTCGCCGCGTCCGACTTGCAGTCGATCACCCAGACATCGTAGACCGGATGCTCCAGCGCCGAGACCGCCGGCGAGGAGGCGAACATCCAGCCGGAGAACAGCAGCACCTCCGGCGAATCCGGGCGCACGTCGACGATCTCCAGGAAGGCGGCGGATTCCGGCGGCTCCTCCGGCGGCGCCTTCTGGCAGCGGCGCACGGTGATCTCGAGAGAGCCGAAGCGCGCCGGCTCGCCGACCGGCGCCTCGAAGGTGGAGATGCGCGCGGTGATCTTGTCGAGGCCCTGGAGCACCGCCGATTCGGCCCGCGCGGCCGCCGGCAGGACCGCCAGGGCGGCTAGGACCGCCAGGGCGCACGCGCGGCGCCCGCCCGCCGTGCCCGCCATAACCGCCAAAGCCGCCACGGGCCTGGCCGCGCGGCGTCGCCTCCGGCTCGTTCTTTCCTGAAACACGCTCAACTCCATCGCCGTGCCGAAGACATAGGCGGAAGACATAGGCGGAAGACATAGGCGAGAGCGCTGGGCCGCGCAAGTTCCGGCCGGGCGCCGCTCAGTCCGGCTTGCGCGCGACGAAGCGCAGCCGCACGTAGTCGGCGGTCCAGCGTCCCGCGCCGTCGCTCAGCTCCGCCGCCAGGGCCCCTTCCACCTCCGCGGCCAAGGGGCCACGCTCGGCCTCGGGCACCAGCGAGAGGAACGACTCGGCGAAGGTCTCGAGCCAGTCCGAGAGCGGGCCCGGCAGCGGCGTCGGGCGCTCGATCAGGGCGATGTCCTCGACCCGGAAGCCGCGGGCGGCGAGGCGGCCGGCGTAGTCCTCGGGGGTCGGGAAGTACCAGGGATCGGCCGCCGCCGCGTCGCGGCCGCGGCGCGCCAGCGCCTCCGCCAGCGCCGCCTTGACCCGCCGCACGTTGCCCGCGCCGCCCATCTCGCCGACGAAGCGTCCGCCCGGCTTGAGCGCCCGCCAGACGCCGTCGATGACCTCGTCGGGGCGGGTCATCCAGTGCAGCGCCGCGTTGGACAGCACCGCGTCGAACTCCGCCTCGAAGGCGAGCGCGTGGCCGTCGGCGACACGGGCGTCCAACCCGCGAGCCCGCGCCGCCGCGACCTGTTCGGCCGAGGCATCGACGCCGACCACCGTCGCGCCCCGCGCCGCGAGCTGTTCCGTCAGCGTGCCGTGGCCGCAGCCCAGGTCGAGCACCCGCTCGCCCGGCCGCGGCGCCAGGAGATCGATCAGCGGCGCGCCCAGCTCGGCCACGAAGCTGGCGTTGCGGTGATAGCGCTCGGGGTCCCAGCGTTGCTTGGCGCCGGTCATGGCTTGGCCTCGGGCGACGGAGTCGATCGCGCCGCCGCGAGGCTCGCGCCGGCGCTCACTCCGGCCTTCACTCGGCGGCGGCGCCGTCGTTGCTGTCGGCCGCGCTGAACACGAAACGGCCCAGCAGGTCGACGACGTTGATCGCGCCCTGGGTATATTCCAGCTCGCCGCCAGGCGCGATCATCTCGACGTCCCCGCCCGGCTCCAGCTCGACGAAGTTGCCGCCCAAGAGGCCTTCCGGGACGATCCGCGCCGAGGTGTCGATCGGCAGCTCGATGCCGTTGTCGATCGACAGGACGATCTGGGCGAAGTAGGTCTGCGGGTCGAGGCGCTGGCTCAGCACGGTGCCGATCTTGACGCCGGCCATGCGGACGTCGGTCCCGGGGCTGAGGCCGGAGGCGTCATCGAACTCGGCGGTGATCTGGTAGCCGTTGGCGCTGCCCGACAGGCCGCTCGACTTGAAGGCGAAGATCAGGAAGCCGACGGCGACCAGCAGGACGATGCCGCCGAGCACGGTCTCGATGATGTTCCTCTTCATGGCGGAAACTCCTCCCGGGCGACGGGGCCTGGCCGCGCCCTACTCCGGCATCCAGGGCTCGTAGTCGCCGGTCGCCGGATCGCGCCGCCCGCCCTTCAGCGTGTGGCCGGGGGGACGGTAGGCGCGAGCGGTGCCGGTCAGGTTCGGTTGATGGTCCTTCTGCCAGGGCAGGCGCGGCGCGCCCCCCTCGGGCGGCGGCGTCGCCGTGGTGTGGTGCAGCCAGGCATGCCATTCCGCCGGGACCCGGCTGGCCTCGATCTCGCCGTTGTAGATCACCCAGCGGCGCTCCTTGCGCAGGCTGTCGGGATGCACGTGGCCGCCGCCCTTCTCGCGGTAATAGCGGTTGCCGTCGCGGTCGGTGCCGACCAGCTCGCCGCGCAGCCAGGTATAGAGTCGCGTGCCCAGGGTGGGACCCGCCATGCTCTCTGCCTCCATCGCCCGTCCGGCCGCGCTAGGGCGCGCAAATCGGCCTCGGCGCGGCGACTATTGCACCTCGGCGACGCGGCGTCCAGGCTTGCAAGGACGCCCTGGGGCGGGGCGCGGCAGCGGCGCCGCCCGGGCTTGGATGGGGCTTGGACGGGGTGTAGACGGGACTTGGCAGCGGCCCGCCGGCCTGGGATATAGACGGCCGAAAGCATGGAAGATTTTCGGGCGCGATGAGGCCGCGATGAGAGCGCGATGAGGGAGTTCTGGCGCGATTCCGGCTATCGCCTGCTCGCGGTCACCGCCGAGGGCCGCTTGGCGGTGAGCGACGATTTCCTGCGCGCCTATTTCCTGCGCCCGGAGGTCCGCCCGGTCGAGGACTCCTGCGCTGCCGAGCGGGCCCTGCACGAGAGCCTCCTGGCGGCGCCCCGCCGCGCGGTCGGCGAGTCCGAGCTGGCGGCGCTCGCGGACCCGGACGCCCGCGACAACT
>JAWWCG010000447.1:0-3851 GCA_033720555.1 Kiloniellales bacterium
CCGCCGAAAAGATCGACGGATAGCCCCATGATTCGGCTAAGATTCTACGGAATCGCTGTTCATCTGTCCAGCCTAATGGCTAGGCCTTTGAAATTCGGTTAAATCATGGCAATTGGGACCGAATTATGACCGCTGGAAGCGTTATCCCGCACCGCCGCGCCGCGATCGGCCGTCGCCTAGTTGCCCTCATCGCGCCCCGCATCGCGCGCCTCACCGCGCCCCTGATCGCGCCCCTGATCGTGGGTCTGGCCCTGGCCGCCTGTGCCTATCGGGGGCACATCGACCAGCCGGTGACCATCAAGGCGACCTGGTACAGCTATCTGGCCGGCGACGACATCCGCCAGAGCTGCGTGCCGAACGGCCTGGCGCGCTACCGCCTGGTCTACAACGGCAGCTACGAGGAGCAGCTCAGGAGCTACGACGTGTTTGGCCTGGAGGACGGCGGCGCGCGCCTGGTGGCGCGGGTGCTCGGGCCGATGCGGGCCTTCGCCGTGATCCGCGACCCGAGCGACCTGCAAGCGCCGTGGCGGTGGACCGAGTCCGAGACCCGGCTCTCGGCGGCTGAGTTCGCCGCCTTCAAAGCCGTGCTCGAGGCGAGCGGCCTGCGCCGGCCGCGCGACGGCACCGCCGATCTCATCTCCACCGAGTTCTATTGGATCGTCAGCGCTTGCGAGGGCGGCGAGTTCCTGTTCAACGCCTGGCGCTACGGGACCGAGCGCTACGCCGCCTTGCGGTTCCCCGAGGTCCTGCTGGGCTACGACGAAACCGGGATCGCGCTCAACCCGCCGCGGCCGGTCAACCCCCTCGACCGCCTCGAGGCCCGGCGGGCGGTCGGCCGCAAGGCCGATCCCGACACCCCCAACGTGTTCCGCGTCAAGGTGGGACCCGACGGCCTGGTCGGCATGGGCCCCTACCTGTGAGGCGCGCCCCGGCGATCGCTTGGACCGGTTTTTGCTGCAATGCACAAGAACGTCATTGACAGGGCCAGGCAGGGCTGCCTATATGCCCGATATTGCAGTGCACAATTTCTCGGCGCCCGGCGGGCCCCGGAGACCTCCGACGGCCTGCGGCGCGCCGAGGCGCCGCACACCGAAACGACAGACGCCATCGCCGGCGTCGCCAATGGAGGATCACACGAACATGGCTGTTAAGAAGACGCCCAAGTCTGCGGCCCGGACTGCGGCCAAGCCGCGCGCCGCGGCCCGCAAGACCGCCGCCCCGAACGGGCCGGCCGCGTCCGAGGTAAAGTCCGGAGCCAAGTCCGAGGCCAAAGCGCAGGTCGATCGCGCGCTGAGCCTCGCCAAGAGGAACGTCGAGCAGACGTCCGCCGCCGCCTTCAACGGCTACGACGAGCTGGCGGTCCTCGGCAGGGGCAATTTCGACGCCTTCGTTCAGTCGAACAGCGTCGTCGCCCGCGGCTTCGAGGCCATCGGCATGGAGGTGCTGGCCTGCGCCCAGCGCTCGGTCGAGGAGAACATGGCCCAGGCCCGCGCGTTGATCGGCGCCAAGGACCTGCAGGAGTTCGTCGACCTGCAGAACGATTTCGCCAAGCGGCGCCTGGAGCGGGTTCTCGCCGAGACCGCGAAGCTCACCGAGCTCTCCACCAAGGTCGCCAACGAGGCGATAGAGCCGCTGCAGAAGCGGGTCGACGCGACGGTCGACACCGTCTTGAAGTCGCAAGCCGCCTGAGCCCCAGGGCGCATCCAGGGCGCATCCAGGGCGCATCCAGGGCGCGTCCGGGGCGCATAGCGGGGCGCATTCCGCAGTGAATCTCGGAGCGACTCCCGGCGGCCGCTGCAAAGGCGGCCGGCAGGCTGTTTGACTGACTGACGACGCACGTTCTAGAGCCCGGCGGATGCCGTCGGGCTCCTCTTGTTTTCCCCGCCTGATCTCTCCACGCCCCGCCGCGCGCCCACGGTCGCCGTGGCGACGCTTGGCGCGGTTTTCCGCAAGCTCGCTGCGGATTTGACCGCTCTTGGGTCTTTTCGATGGCCCCCAAAGCCCAATATGATGGAACAACAGGCGCGGACCCCGGCGCCTCGCATCCTCGTGCGAGCGCGTGAGTCGGGCGACGCGGGAGCGGCGACCAAGCGAGCGATGGGCGACGATCGCAGAGACAAGCGCGACGACGACGGCACCACGGGCGTCGTCATCGAGACCAAGCCGAGGACGAAGAAGCCGTCCTTGTACAAGGTCTTGATGCTGAACGACGACTACACGCCGATGGAGTTCGTGGTGCACGTCCTGGAGCGGTTTTTCGGCAAGCCGCGCGAGGAGGCGACGCGCATCATGCTGCACGTCCATCGCCGCGGCGTGGGGCTGTGCGGCGTGTTCACCTACGAAGTTGCCGAGACCAAGGTCACGCAAGTGGTAGACTACGCGCGAAAACATCAGCATCCTCTTCAGTGCACGTTGGAAAGGGAATAGGGGAAGTCAGGCGGTATGTTGTCGGCCAACTTGGAAAACACGCTTCACCGTGCGCTCGCCTTCGCCAATGAGCGGCGCCACGAATACGCCACCCTGGAGCACCTCTTGCTGTCGCTCACCGACGACCCCGACGCGGTGGCGGTGCTGCAGGCCTGCGGGGTGGAGCTCGATCGGCTGACCGCGGAGCTGGCCGACTACGTCGACAACGATCTCTCCAACCTGATCTCGGCCCACGGCGGCGACGCCAAGCCGACCGCCGGCTTCCAGCGGGTCCTGCAGCGCGCGGCGATCCACGTGCAGTCCTCCGGCCGCGAGGAGGTGACCGGCGCCAACGTCCTGGTCGCCATGTTCTCCGAGCGCGAAAGCCACGCGGTCTATTTCCTGCAGGAGCAGGAGATGAGCCGGCTCGACGCCATGAACTACATCAGCCACGGCATCGCCAAGGTCGCCGGCCACGACGAGCCGCGCCCGGTGCACGGCGCCGACGAGGACGTGGCCGGCGAAAAGGTCGTGCGCAAGGGCCACGAGGCGCTCGACGCCTATTGCGTCGACCTCAACCGCAAGGCCGAGCAGGGCCGCATCGATCCCTTGATCGGCCGCGAGCACGAGGTCGAGCGCACCATCCAGGTGCTGTGCCGGCGGACCAAGAACAATCCGCTCTACGTCGGCGATTCCGGCGTCGGCAAGACGGCGCTCGCCGAGGGCCTGGCCCGGCGCATCGTCCAGGGCGACGTGCCCGAGGTCTTGCAGGCCTCGACCATCTTCGCCCTCGACATGGGCGCGCTCTTGGCGGGCACGCGCTACCGCGGCGATTTCGAGGAGCGGCTCAAGGCGGTGATCAACGAGCTGGAGGCGCAGCCCGGCGCGATCCTGTTCATCGACGAGATCCACACGGTGATCGGCGCCGGGGCCACCTCCGGCGGCGCCATGGACGCCTCCAACCTGCTGAAGCCGGCGCTGCAGAGCGGCACCCTGCGCTGCATCGGCTCGACCACCTACAAGGAATACCGCAACTACTTCGAGAAGGACCGGGCGCTGGTGCGCCGCTTCCAGAAGATCGACGTGACCGAGCCCTCGATCGAGGACGCGGTCAAGATCCTGCGCGGCCTCAAGCCCTATTACGAGGAGCACCACAAGGTGCGCTACACCGCCGAGGCGCTGCGCACCGCCGTCGAGCTGGCGGCCCGCTCGAAGTCCTGCGCGGCGACCGCCTCCTCCTTCTCGGTCTCGAGGCGCTTGACCTCGTCCTCGAGGTGCTTGACGTCGGGCGGCCGCGTCATGTTCTTCATGCGCAGGCGCGCGCCCGCCTCGTCGATCACGTCGATCGCCTTGTCGGGCAGGAAGCGGCCGGTGATGTAGCGGCTGGAGAGCTCGACCGCGTAGGCGAGCGCCTCGTCGGTGTAGTTGACCCGGTGGTGGGCCTC
>JAWWCG010000448.1:0-3849 GCA_033720555.1 Kiloniellales bacterium
CCCTGGCCGGCAAGCCGCCGGCCGAAGCCGCGCCGCCAGAGGTGGCCGCGGCGGCCGCGGCGGGCGCCCCGATGCCGGCGTTGCCCGCCGGCCCGGGCGCCAAGGAGACGGCGGATCTGCTCGGCATGGCCTACCGGCTGGAGCCGGCCAGCAAGATGCGCAAGATCATCGCCCGCCGCCTGAGCGAGGCCAAGCAGACGGTGCCGCATTTCTACCTGACGGTGGATTGCGAGATCGACGCCCTGCTCGATCTGCGCAAGCAGTTGAACGCCCGCGGCGCGGCGAGCGGCGACTACAAGCTGTCGGTCAACGACTTCGTGATCCGCGCCGTGGCGCTCGCGCTCAAGCAGGTGCCGGCGGCCAACGCCTCGTGGGACGAGGCGGGCATCCTCTATTACGAGACGGCCGACATCTCGGTCGCGGTGGCGACGCCCAACGGTCTCATCACGCCGGTGGTGCGCGACGCCGGGGGCAAGGGCCTCGCCGCGATCTCCGCCGAGATGCGCGACCTCGCCGCGCGGGCGCGCGACGGCAAGCTGAAGCCGGAGGAATACCAGGGCGGCGGCTTCTCGGTCTCCAACCTCGGCATGTACGGGATCAAGGACTTCGCCGCCATCATCAACCCGCCCCAGGGCTGCATCCTGGCGGTCGGCGCCGGCGAGCAGCGCCCGGTGGTCAAGGACGGCGCGCTGGCGGTCGCCACCGTCATGTCGTGCACCCTCTCGGTCGATCACCGGGTGGTCGACGGCGCCGTCGGGGCGGAGTTCCTGGCGGCCTTCAAGCGGCTCGTCGAAGACCCGCTCACCATGCTGCTGTAGGGCCGGGCCATGGCGGACAGCGAATTCGATCTGATCGTCGTCGGCGGCGGGCCCGGCGGCTACGTCACGGCGATCCGCGGCGCCCAACTGGGCGGCAAGGTGGCGCTGGTCGAGGAGAAGCACCTGGGCGGCATCTGCCTCAACTGGGGCTGCATCCCGACCAAGGCGCTGCTCCGGACCTCCGAGGTCTACCACAACATGACCCATGCGGCGGACTTCGGGCTGTCGGCGGACAAGGTCGCCTTCGACCTCGCCGCCGTGGTCAAGCGCTCGCGCAAGGTGGCCAAGCAGCTGAACGCCGGCGTCGCCCATCTCCTGAAGAAGAACAAGGTGACGGTGTTCGACGGCCGCGGCCGCCTCGACGGGCCGGGCAAGGTCGAGGTCAGCGCCGACGGCAAGGCGGTGGCGAGCCTCAGGGCCAAGCACGTGATCCTGGCCACCGGCGCGCGGGCCCGCACCCTGCCGGGGCTGGAGCCCGACGGCAAGTTCGTCTGGACCTACATGGAGGCCCTGGTTCCCGACGTCATGCCGAAATCGCTCTTGGTGGTCGGCTCGGGCGCCATCGGTATCGAGTTCGCCAGCTTCTTCCACACCCTGGGCGCCGAGGTGACGGTGGTCGAGGTGCTGCCGCAGATCCTGCCGGCCGAGGACGCCGAGATCGCCCAGCACGCCCGCAAGCGCTTCGAGAAGCTCGGCATGAAGATCCTCACGAAGGCCAAGGTCACCGGCCTCGAGCCGGGCAAGGACAGCGTCACCGCCACCATCGAGGACGAGAAGGGCGAGACCAGCGCGCTGACGGTCGAGCGGGTGATCTCCGCGGTCGGCGTGGTCGGCAACGTCGAGGACCTCGGCCTCGAGAACACCAAGGCCAAGGTCGAGCGCGGCGTGATCGAGACGGACGGCTATTCGCTGACCGCCGAGCCCGGCCTCTACGCCATCGGCGACGTCGCCGGCCCGCCCATGCTGGCCCACAAGGCCGAGCACGAGGGCGTCGTCTGCGTCGAGAAGATCGCCGGCCTCGAGGACGTGCACCCGATCGACAAGCTGAAGATCCCGGGCTGCACCTATTGCCATCCCCAGATCGCCAGCGTCGGCCTGACCGAGGAGAAGGCGAAGGCGGCCGGCCACGAATTGAAGGTCGGGCGCTTTCCCTTCATCGGCAACGGCAAGGCGATCGCGCTGGGCGAGCCCGACGGCCTGGTGAAGACGGTGTTCGACGCCAAGACCGGGCAGCTCCTGGGCGCCCACATGATCGGCGCCGAGGTGACCGAGCTGATCCAGGGCTTCGTCATCGCCATGAACCTGGAGACCACCGAGGCGGAGCTGATCCATGCGATCTTCCCGCACCCGACGCTCTCCGAGATGATGCACGAGTCGGTGCTTGACGCCTACGGCCGGGCGATCCACATCTGACGGCATGGCGGCCATGAGCGCAGACACCAAAGAACGCCCGCGCCATCCGGAGAAGGCGCACAAGCCGGACAACCCGATCCGGCGCAAGCCGCCGTGGATCCGGGTCAAGGCGCCGGGCTCGCCGGTCTACCACGAGACCCGCCAGGTGGTGCGCGAGCACAATCTGCACACCGTGTGCGAGGAGGCGGCCTGCCCCAACATCGGCGAGTGCTGGTCCCAGCGCCACGCCACCATGATGATCATGGGCGAGATCTGCACCCGCGCCTGCAGCTTCTGCAACGTCGCCACCGGCCGGCCCCAGGCGCTCGATCCCTTCGAGCCGGTCAACGTCGCCCAGGCGGTCAAGAAGCTCGGCCTCAGGCACGTGGTCATCACCTCGGTCGACCGCGACGACCTGGCCGACGGCGGCGGCCGGCACTTCGCCGAGACCATCGAGGCGATCCGCGAGGCCTCGCCGGAGACCACGATCGAGGTCTTGACCCCCGACTTCCTGCGCAAGGAGGGGGCGCTCGAGCGGGTGGTCGAGGCGCGCCCCGACGTCTTCAACCACAATCTGGAGACCGTGCCGCGGCTCTACGCGGAGGTGCGCCCCGGCGCCCGCTATTTCCACTCCCTGCGCCTGCTCGACCGGGCCAAGCAGCTCGCCCCTGGCCTGTTCACCAAGTCGGGCATCATGGTGGGGCTCGGCGAAGAGGAGGCGGAGGTGCTCCAGGTGATGGACGACCTGCGTTCGGCCGGCGTCGATTTCCTCACCGTCGGCCAATACCTGCAGCCGACCCCCAAGCACCACGCCATCGACCGCTTCGTCACGCCGGAGGAGTTCCGGCGCTACGAGGCGCTCGCCTACGGCAAGGGCTTCCTCATGGTCTCGGCCTCGCCGCTCACCCGCTCCTCCTATCACGCCGCCGAGGACTTCCAGCGCCTGCGCAGGGCGCGCGACGCCCAGCTCGCGGCGGCCGGCTAGCGCCCCGCTGGTCAGCGGTGCCGACCCACGTCGAACAGCGGGTGGTCCCCTATAGCCCGGATCAGATCTACGGCCTGGTGGCCGACGTCGAGCGCTATCCGGAGTTCCTGCCCTGGTGCCTGGCGGCCCGCATCCGCCGCCGCGCCGAGGCCGGCTTCGTCGCCGACCTGGTGATCGGTTTCAAGATGGTGCGCGAGCGCTTCACCAGCCATGTGGCGCTCGACGAGGCGGGGCGGCGCATCGACGTGGTCTACGCCGAGGGGCCGTTCAAGCACCTGGAGAACCATTGGCGCTTCGAGGCTCACGAAGAGGGCTGCCTGATCGACTTCTACGTCGACTTCGCGTTCCGCTCGAAGCTGCTGCAGACCCTGATCGAGGGCCTGTTCCACGAGGCGGTGCGCCGCATGGTGGGCGCCTTCGAGGCCCGCGCGCGCGACCTCTACGGCCCCGCCTGAGTCCGGCTAGGGCATTTTCCACTCACGTGGAATCGCACCGCCCCGCACCTCCGCCCGGCCACCCATGCCATCGTATGCTAGGGGTGGCCGGGCGGGGGTTTGGGCTGGTTCCGTGAGAACGGAAAACTCTCTAGGGCGCGAGCTCGACGCCGCTGGCGAGGGCCAGGTAAAAGAGCAGGGTGGTGAAGCTGTTGAACAG